>DASXJI010000454.1:0-7828 GCA_036497495.1 Mycobacterium sp. | reverse complement strand
CGCATCCCGTGCATCTTGGCCGACAGCCCGGTGTCGCGGTGGTCGAAGCGGATCACCCGGTACCCCGCGTCGACGAGCTGCTCGCAGAAGCCGTCGGGCCACATCGGCAGCTGGGCGCCCAGCCCCATGATCAGCAGGACGGCCGGATCGCCCGGGTCGCCGAGGTCTTCGTAATACAGCTCGACGGAACCGTCTTCGGTGTCGCGACGCGCCAGGCCGCTACGGGTTTGCACGTGGCTTCTCCGGCTTTTTCCAAGGCTGCACCCAGCCGTCGATCGCCCAACCCTCCAGCCCGGCCAGCAGTTCGTACATGGTGGCGCCGTCGATGCTCTCCCGGATGATGTCGGCGTGGCCGGAATGCCGGGTCAGTTCGTTGATCACGTGCAGAATCACCCACCGCACCGACCAGTCCTTGACGCCCTTCGGGAACCACGGAATATCCTGCGGGACAGGCACTTCCGCGCCCAGGTCGGCGGTCTCGACCAGGTGCAGCGAGTTGGCGTTCTCGGCCTGGAAAGCGCGTAGTAGCCCGTCCAGCGTCTCGTCGGGCCGCATGACGTGTTGGTCGCCGAAATCCTTGGCGATCTCGTCGAACGGTCGCGGATCGCGCGGCGGGGCGCCCGGCGCGGCGGCGACCCGCGACATCCAGGTGCGCTGCATGGCGGTGACGTGCTTGATCAACCCGCCGACCGACAACGCGCTGACCGTCGGCGTCATGCGGGCCTGCTCGTCGGTCAGGCCGTAGGCCACCGCGAAAAACGCGCTCTGGTGATAGGCGAGGTATTCGCGCAGAGCGCTGCGTTCGTCGGTGACAGGCGAAGCGAGAGCAGGCATGGCCGATCCTTCCGTTGCTTAGGCGCAAGCCTGTCACCCGCTGATGCCCAGCCGATCGGTGAGCATCAAAAACGCCGCTGCGAAGTCGTTGTCCACAGTGGCCGCGCAGACCTTCTCCCAGTCGACCTGCTCGCGGACGGCGCGCACGACAGGCAGTAACGGCGCGAAGTCGCAGTGGTGCTCGTGGAGCGCCCGCAGCTTCTGGATGAGCACCTGTGTCGGGGTCAACACCGGCATGCGGATCGCCAAAACGTCTCTGTCCTCACCGGAACGAAGCATGTCCGCGTCGACCGGTACACCGTTGATTCGGTGCAACACATCGATGAAGGCGGTCTCGGCGCTGGCCTTGAACAGCCAGTCCTCCGGGGTGCGGGTGATGGCGAACCCGGCTGCCGACAGTGTTGCCGCCGCGGATTCGGCGTCGGTTTCGGCGACCACGAAGTCGACGTCGTGTACGGGTTCCGGCGCGCCGTACACCCACAGTGCGTAGCCGCCGGCCAGCGCGAACTCGGGGCCATGCGCCTTGAACGCCGAGGCGGCGCGACGCAGCGCTTCACGTAGTTCTTCGTTGTGTGCGAAAGGCGATGATCCGTCGGCCGTCATGGTGGGTAGGTAGTACCCATGCGGATGGCCACCTTCAACATCCTGCATGGCCGCAGCATCGACGATGGGCGCGTCGACGTCGATCGGCTCGCCGATTGCGTGCGGCGGTTGGACGCCGACGTGTTGGCGTTGCAAGAGGTCGACCTCGACCAGCCCCGCTCGGCGATGGTCGATTTCACGGCCGTCGCTGCCGAGGCGATGGGCGCGGTGAGCCAGCGTTTCGTTGCCGCCATCTCTGGCACCCCGGGCGCCACCTGGATGGCGGCGACCGGCCGCGAGCTACCCGGCACCGCGGGCTACGGCATCGCGCTGCTGTCCCGGTACGAAGCACTGAATTGGCAGGTGCTGCGGCTGCCGCGGATCCCGGTGAAGTTCCCGATGTATTTGCCCGGCCCGAGCCGGGTGCAGATCGTCGACGAAGAGCCTCGCGCCGCGGTGGTGGCCTGCTTCGACACCGACCTGGGTCCGCTGACGGTGGCCAACACGCATTTGTCGTTCGTCCCGGGGTGGAATCACGTGCAGCTGCGTCGGCTGGCGCGCGATCTGCGGGCTTTCCCCGGCCCGCGGGTGCTGATGGGTGACCTCAACGTGAGCCCACCGAAGCCGGAGCGATGGACCGGGCTGCGGCCGCTCGCCACGGCGCTGACGTTTCCGGCCGACACCCCTAACCGTCAGCTCGACCACATCCTGACCGACGACGCCCAACTGGTCGTCGACGCGGCATCCTCGCCGACGCTGCCGATCTCGGATCACCGGCCGCTGATCATCGACGTGTCACGTCGGTGACCCCGCGCCGCAGCCCGTCGTAGGTCGTAGGGTGCGGGGATGCGGGTGATGTCGGCGGAGTCGACGGAGCTTTTCGTGGGCCCGGCGGACAAGCCGCTGCAGCTGGTTCGGGTGACGGTCAGCGGGGTCACCGAGCCGGCGACGCTTCGGGTCGACGGCGACGGGCTGAGTGGGGAGGCGGTCGGCCAGGACGTCATCGAGGTGCCGGTTGTCGTCGAGCATCCGGTCGTCGGCGAGCGCCGGGTGGCGCAGGTCCACCTCTCGGACAGCGCTACGCCGTTCGACTTCGTTGTCGCCGAGCCCGGCTGGACGATGTTCATGATCAGCCACTTCCACTACGACCCGGTGTGGTGGAACACCCAGGGCGCCTACACCAGCCTCTGGACCGAAGACCCGCCCGGAAAAGCGCGTCAGACCAACGCTTTCGAGCTGGTCCACGCGCATCTGGAAATGGCTCGCCGCGAACCCGAATACAAGTTCGTGCTGGCCGAAGTCGACTACCTCAAGCCGTATTGGGACACCCATCCCGAAGACCGCGCCGACCTGCGCCGGCTGATGGGGGAGGGCCGGGTGGAGATTATGGGCGGCACCTACAACGAACCCAACACCAACCTCACCAGCCCCGAAACGACGATCCGAAACCTGGTGCACGGCATCGGTTTTCAACGTGACGTGCTCGGCGGCGACCCAGCCACCGCGTGGCAGCTCGACGTGTTCGGCCACGACCCGCAGTTTCCCGGTATGGCCGCCGATGCCGGGCTGACCTCCAGTTCGTGGGCTCGCGGTCCGCACCATCAGTGGGGCCCGATGCACAACGAGGGCGGCGTGGCGGGCATGCAGTTCAGCAGCGAATTCGAGTGGATATCGCCGTCGGGCCGCGGGCTGCTCACCCACTACATGCCCGCGCACTACTCGGCCGGCTGGTGGATGGACGAGTCGACCACGGTGATCGAGGCCGAGCAGGCCGCCTACGAGTTGTTCGCGGAGCTGAAGAAAGTCGCGCTGACCCGCAACGTGTTGCTGCCCGTCGGCACCGACTACACGCCACCGAACAAGTGGGTCACCGAGATCCATCGTGACTGGGCGGCGCGGTATACGTGGCCGCGGTTCGTGTGCGCGCTGCCACGTGAGTTCTTCGGCGCGGTGCGCGCGGAGTTGGACGTCCGCGCCGAGGCACCGTCGCCGCAGACCCGCGACATGAACCCGATCTACACCGGCAAGGACGTGTCGTTCATCGACACCAAACAGGCCAACCGGGCCGCCGAGGATGCGGTGCTGGACGCGGAGAAGTTCGCGGTGTTCGCCGGTCTGCTCGCCGGTGCCGACTACCCGCAGGCCGCGCTGGCCAAGGCATGGGTGCAGTTGGCCTACGGCGCACACCACGACGCCATCACCGGCTCGGAATCCGACCAGGTCTACCTCGACCTGCTGACCGGATGGCGAGACGCGTGGGAGCTCGGCCGCGCGGCCCGGGACAACTCACTGAAACTGCTGTCCAGCGCGGTCGACGGTGAGGTGGTCGTGTGGAATACGTTGACGCACAATCGGACCGACGTTGTCACTGCCCGGTTCGACAAGCCGATCGGCGCCAAGGTGCAGGTGTTGGATCACGACGGCGGCGCACTGCCCGCGGTGGTCGAACATGGCGGACGATCGGTGAGCTGGCTGGCCCGCGACGTGCCGTCACTGGGTTGGCGGGCTTACCAGCTGGTTGCCGGAGACTCCGACAGCGGTTGGGAGTCGTTGGCGGGCAAGGAAATAGCTAACGAGCATTATCGGCTGGCGGTCGATCCTGCCCGCGGCGGCGGGGTGACCTCGCTGGTGCGGGACGGCAAACAGCTGATCGCCGAGGGCCGCGTCGGCAACGAGCTGGCTGTCTACCAGGAATACCCGGCGCATCCGACCGGCGGCGAAGGCCCCTGGCACCTGCTGCCCAACGGGCCAGTCGTCGGCTCGTCGGAAATGTCGGCGGAGGTACACGCCTACCGCAGTCCGATGGGCCAGCGGATAGTCGTGCACGGCCGGATCGGTGACACGCTGCGCTACACCCAGACGCTGACGTTGTGGCGCGGCGTCGACCGAGTCAACTGCGCCACCACTATCGACGACTTCATCGGCGAGGACCGACTGCTGCGGCTGCGCTGGCCGTGTCCGGTACCCGGCGCGATGCCGGTCAGCGAAGTCGGCGACGCCGTGGTTGGTCGCGGCTTTGCGTTGCTGCACAACGGCTCTGGATCGGTGGACACTGCCGAGCATCCGTGGACGCTGGACAACCCGGCCTACGGCTGGTTCGGGTTGTCGTCGGCGGCCAGGGTGCGCGTCGGCGACGGTGTGCGCGCGGTGTCGGTGGCCGAAGTCGTCGCCCCGACCGAGCCGATGGGCGGCCGGCTGGCGCGTGACCTGGTGGTGGCGCTGGTGCGGGCCGGCGTAACGGCGACCTGCAGCAGTGCCGAAAGGCCGCGCTACGGGAAGCTCGGTGTCGACTCCAACCTGCCCGATACCCGAGTCGCGCTGGGCGGGCCGGATCGGAACGCGTTCACCAAGTCGGTGTTGGCGGGCGCCGATCCCGCCTACGCCCGCGAGGTCGACACGCAGCTCGCCAAGACTGGCCAGGCCACTGTGTGGGTGCCCGCCGCAGCGCCGTTGGCGGAAGGCTGGGTTCCCGGCGCCGACGTACGCGACTCGCGGGCGCTGCCGGTGTTGGTGATCGCCGGGCGCGACGACGCGCACCTCTTCAAGGCGATCGCGTCGGTGGCCGATGACCTCGCCGACGCCGAGATCGTCGTCACACAGCACGCTCCGTCGGGGCTGCAACGTTTCGAATCGCGGACGGTCGCACTGTGCAACCGCGGGGTGCCCAGCTTCGCCGTCGAGACCGACGGAACGCTGCACACCGCGTTGATGCGATCGTGCACCGGCTGGCCGTCCGGCGTCTGGATCGACGAGCCGCGGCGCACCGCGCCCGACGGCTCCAATTTCCAATTGCAGCACTGGACACACGTTTTCGACTATGCGCTGGTCTGCGGCCCCGGTGACTGGCGGCACGCCGACGTCCCGGATCGCAGCGCCGAGTTCTCCCATCCGCTGCAGGCGGTGACGGCGTCGGATTCGCTTGGCGGCCTAGCCGCGACCGGCTCACTGCTGCAGGTAGATCCCCCTGGAGCGGTGCAGCTGGGCGCGCTCAAAGCGGCCGGAAACCCGCTGGCACGCGGCAGCGCCCATCCCGTCGATGTCGGCCACGTGGCGATCAGGCTGGTCGAAACCCGCGGCGGTGACGCCGATGTCGTCGTGCGCTCGCCACTGGGCACGGTGTCGGAACTGCGGGTGGCCGATCTGCTGGAGCAGCCGGAAGGCCGAAGACACCTCACCGCGTTGCACGGCCACCAGATCGGCACCGCCCTGGCGCTACTCGACCTGCCACGCTTGCTGGAAGCCGAAAATGCGTCGCTGGCACCGGCTTCCGAAACCGCGCAACCGCTGTACGCGCGATACTGGCTACACAACCGCGGTCCGGCGCCGCTGGGCGGGCTGCCCGCCGTCGCCCACGTTCATCCGCACCAACTCAGCGCCGCGGCGGGCTCCGACGTGACGCTGCGCCTGACGGCGGTCAGCGATAGCAGCGACACATCGCTGTCCGGGACCGTGACGGTGGTCTGTCCGCCCGGATGGTCGGCCAGCCCAGCCGCGCTGCCGTTCACGCTGGCAGCCGGCGAGCATCTGGAAGCCGACGTGGTGGTGAAGTCGTCGGCGGGCGCCAAGCACGGCGCCTATCCGGTTCGGGCGCAGTTGGCGCTCACCGGCACCAAGCTCCCGGCGGCCTGGCGTCAGGTGGTCGAAGACGTCGCTGTGGTCTGTGTCGGCGGGGCGGATGACCGCGGTCTGGTCTACCTGACTGAGGAGCCGGCCGATGTTGTTGTGGTCGCTGGTGATTCGGCTCGGCTGACCACCACTGTCGGCACCGACGCCTGCGCCGACCTGAGCCTGGAGGCGCACCTGATCAGCCCCTGGGGGACGTGGGAGTGGATCGGCCCGGCGGTGCTGGGCGCGGTGCTGCCGGCCGGCGGCACCGTCGAACTCGGCTTCGACGTGACTCCGCCGGCCTGGGTCGAGCCCGGCCAATGGTGGGCGCTGATCCGGATCGGCTGCGCCGGCCGACTGGTGTACTCGCCCTCGGTGAAAGTGATCGTTCCATGAATGTTGCGACGGTGGCCGGTATTCCGGTGCCGGTCGACGAGGTCGACGCGCGCGAGGCGCGACTGCGCCGCGGCCCGCTGGCCGCTGCGCTGCCGATCGCCGGCACCACCGAGGGCAGGCAGCTGCGACGCTGGCTGACGCAGCTGATCGTGACCGAACGCGTGGTCGCCGTCGAGGCCGCGGCCCGTGGGATGAGCGCAGACGACGCCCCGGCCGAGGGCGACTTGCTGCCCGACGTCACGGCTCGGCTGGAGATCGGCAGCATCGCCGCCGCGGCGCTGGCCGACCCCCGCGCGCGGGCCCTGTTCGCCCGCGTCACCGCCGACGTCGACGTCAGCAACGACGATATCGCGGCTTATCACAGCCGAAATCCGTTGCGATTCGCCGACTTTCAACCGGGCCGCCACGGCTGGCGCACGCCAGCCGCAAATGCCCCGCCACTGGCGCAGGTGCGTTCGACGATCGCTGAACACCTGCGCGCCGCCGCTCGGCGACGGGCGTTCCGGGTGTGGCTCGATCAGTGCCGGGCCGGCCTGGTGCGGCTGGCGCACGGATATGAGCATCCCGGCGACCCACGTCAACCCGACAACACCCACCGGCACTGAACGCCGATGCTGACCCTGGCCCTCGATATCGGCGGCACCAAGATCGCCGTCGGACTCATCGACCCGGCCGGCGCGCTGGTGCACAAGGTCATCGAGCAGACACCCAAAGATCCAGAGGCAGACCATGTTTGGCGCTTGGTTGACCGGATGATCGTCGACGCGACCAACGTCGCGCAGGGCGCGATCCAGGCGGTCGGCATCGGCTCGGCGGGCCCGATCGACGTGGTCGCGGGCACCGTTAGTCCGCTCAATATCGCCTCGTGGCGCGGCTTTCCACTGCGCGACCGAATCGCGGCCGTGATGCCCGGCGTGCCAGTTCGGCTGGCCGGCGACGGCGTGTGCATGGCACTCGGTGAGCACTGGCGGGGCGCCGGCCGCGGGGTGAATTTCCTGCTCGGCATGGTGGTCTCGACCGGTGTCGGCGGCGGGTTGGTGCTCGACGGTGCGCCATATCAGGGACGCACCGGCAACGCCGGCCACGTCGGCCACGTCGTCGTCGAACTCGACGGTCAGTTGTGCTCCTGCGGCGGACACGGCTGCGTCGAGACCGTCGCGTCCGGACCATGGATGACGCGGTGGGCGCTGGCCAACGGGTGGGCGGCGCCGGCTGGCGCCGATGCCGCGGCGCTGGGTGAAGCGGCCGAGGCCGGTGACCCGGTGGCGCGGAAGGCGTTCCACCGTGGCGCTACCGCCTTGGCGGCGATGATCGCCTCGGTCGGGGCGGTGTGCGACCTGGATCTCGTGGTCATCGGCGGGGGAGTCGCCAATTCCGGTCGAACCCTGTTCGATCCGTTGGAAGCGGCGCT
>DASXJI010000453.1:0-4652 GCA_036497495.1 Mycobacterium sp. | reverse complement strand
GCGTCCAGGGATTTCGCCGCAGAGGCGGCGTTCGTCTTCGCGATGATCAGTGTCGACATGTCCCGGCTCGCCGAGGACATCATCATCTGGAGCTCAACCGAATTCGGCTACGTCACCTTGCACGACTCGTGGTCGACGGGTAGCTCGATCATGCCGCAGAAGAAGAATCCCGACATCGCCGAGCTGGCTCGCGGCAAGTCCGGCCGGCTGATCGGGAACCTGGCCGGGCTGCTCGCAACGCTTAAGGCTCAGCCGCTGGCCTACAACCGGGACTTGCAAGAGGACAAGGAACCGGTGTTCGACTCGGTGGCGCAGCTGGAGCTGCTGCTGCCGGCGATGGCCGGCCTGGTGAGCAGCCTGACGTTCAACGTCAAGCGGATGGCAGCACTGGCTCCCGCCGGCTTCACGCTCGCCACCGATATCGCCGAATGGCTGGTGCGCCAGGGTGTTCCGTTTCGTGATGCCCACGAGGCCGCAGGCGCTGCCGTCCAGGTGGCCGAGAAGCTCGGCGTCGGGCTCCAAGAGCTGACCGACGATCAGCTGGCGGCCGTCAGCGCCAACCTGACTCCTCAGGTGCGGGAAGTCCTCACCATCGAAGGTTCGGTGTCCTCACGCGACGCACGCGGCGGCACCGCACCCACTCAGGTTGCCCGGCAACTTGATTCGGTCCGGACCTCCGCCCAGCGGCTTCGAGATCAACTGAGCCGCTAGCCGACTACGGGACCTTTTGCGTGTGCACCGGCAGAACGTGTGGAATTTCGCCGGCCGGCAGCGGTCCGCAGAAGTAATTCCCCTGCACGACGTCGCAACCGAATCTCCTGAGCCACTGGACTGTTTCGTCGTTCTCGATGCCTTCGGCGACGCTGGCGATGCCGAACTCCTCGGCCAGCTCGATGACCGAGCGTGCGATCGTCGCGGCGCGTTGATCGTAGGGGATTGGTGCGATGAGATGGCGATCGAGTTTGACCTCATCGATGGGCAACTCGCGCAGATAGGTCAGCGTGGAGTAGCCGCTGCCGAAGTCGTCGATCGAGACCCTGATGCCGGCGTCGCGGAGACGATTGAGCACAGCACGGCCCTTGGCGAAGTCTGCCACCACCAACTCCTCGGTGATCTCCACGGTCAACAGGTTGGCCGGCATGCCGTGGGCGTCCAGCACGGACATGATGCGGTCGGGCAGGGTGTCCTCGTCAAGGGAACGTGCCCATAGATTGATCGCGACCGGGATCGCGGTGCCTGCCGCGTGCCAGCCCGAAGCGTCCGCGACCGCCCGCGACAACACCAGGTCGGTTACCGCATCCATCAACCCGTGTTCGCGGACCAGCGGTAAGAACTCCGCAGGCTGCAAAGAGCCCAAAGTAATGTGCTCCCAACGCAATAGCGCCTCCGCCCCGCAGACGGCGCCACTGACCAGCGCGAATTGCGGCTGATACACCAGGGTGAGCAAGCGGTCGTCGATCGCGTGGCGCAGATCCCAGAGCAGCTGCAATCGGGCAATGCCGTCGCGGAACGACTGCCGTGTGCCGAGATGGGCGTCCATTTCCGGGGTAAAAGTCTGCATATCGGTCGCACTCGTTTGCTCGGCACGGGACCTGGCAGCCTCAGCATTGTCCAGCAGATCTCCCGCGGTGAGGGAGGCGTCGGCGTGCGGTCCTGCGGTTGCCACGCCAATGCTCAGATGCAGATAAACGCGGTTGTCCCCGATCTCGAGTGCGCTGTCGAAAGCTCGGGCGAGCCTTTTGCCAACCTGCGCGGCGATTTCGGGGCGGTCTTCCACCAAAATCGCGAATTCATCCCCACCCATGCGCGCGACGGTGTCGCTGGCGCGGACGCTGGCTTGGATCCGCGCCCCTACGCTGCGCAACAATTCTTCGCTGGCGGCATAGCCCAACGTGTCGTTCACGACATTGAAATCGTCGACTCTGACCCGCAGCAGACTAATCGGGACAGCCAGACGCACGTGCAACTGCACAGCGTGCGCCAGCCGTTCATCGAGCAACCGCCGATTAGCCAAGCCGGTCACTGTGTCCCGCAATGCGGCGTCGGCCACTGCATCGAGCAACCGTCGCTTCCGGTCCAGCACCAGCAATTGCCGCGTCAGCACGGCGACGGAGAGGACCATAGCGGCCGCGAAGATGAACGCATCGCCGCGCTCTGGAGGCCAGAAGCGCACGGCGAATACGACGAGCGCGACCGACACGGGTAGGTAGGGCAGCCACATCGACTGCCACGAGAACGGATGGGATCGCCCGGCGTGCAGGTCCGGACCCATCCAGAACGCGATCGCCGACAGTGCGAGAAAATAGGTCCCGCTGATCCACCCGAAAGTCACGATGTCGTCGGGAATGCGGTCGGCCCTGTTCTGGTACAGGTGCAACCCACCGGCCATACCGATGGCCGCGAACCCCGCAGTCAGCAGCGCCGTAGAGAGCCTGCGGCCGCGTTCGGCTGTCCGCACAACAATCAATGCAATGACGACGAGCCCGAGATAGATAGCCGTAATGACAGCCAACAGGATGCGCGGGATGCTCGCCGCGTCCGCCCCGCCCACCACGAGACTGCCCAACGCCAAAAACAACGACGCGGCAACGAGAACCCCGTCAAGCAGCAGGCCGACGCCGAACAGGTCGTCATTACGATTAGGAACCAGAACCGTTGCGCCCAAAGCACATAGCGGCAGCACGACGTAGCCCAGCTCGGCCGCGGAGGAAATCGAAATCGAGGCCGTTTGTCCCAGCGCGACATAGCACCAAAGGGCATTTCCGGCTGTCCAGCCGCCCACCCCGGTAGCCAGGGCAATCCACGCAGACCGCTGGCGGCCACGGGCAACCCGAGCGGCGTTTACTGCACAAGCAGTTGCAAAGACACCCATGGCCACAACGCCTGCTGGGCCGACCACCGAATCGTGTGCGCCGCCGAACAACAGCACCGCAAGGAAAATCCAGCCTGCGGTCGCCAACGCCACCAGTGCGGTACGGCGTGGCGTCATTGCGGACATCTCTCAACCTGTCAGAGCTGATGACCAAATTCCGGCAAGCGACATTCGCTTGCCGATACTTTAAAATATGCTGAGCGCGACCACAGTAATTCGGAAGGTGCTCCTGAATTCCGAAAATCGGGATTGAATTCCCAAATATTTTGCGATGGTTGATTTAGAGACTCACTCAAGGGTTTCGGAAACTTCCATCCACCGATTCTCCAGTTCGGTAACGCCGCCTTCGAGGTCGCGCAATTGCTCGGTGAGCCGGGCGATGCCGACGTGGTCGGATTGATCGTGGTCGGCCAGTTCACGGTGTTTGGCCGCGATCTGGTCGGCCAGCCGTGCGAGCCTGCGATCGATGGCACCGAGCTCTTTTTCCGCGGCTCGCAGTTCGGCCCCGGAGATCTGCGGCGACGCCGAGTATCTGGCGGCCGCCGGTGCGGCACGCTCTAGTATCGCCTCGGACGCCAGTCGCAAGTATTCGTCGATGCCACCGGGCAGGTGTCGTAGCCGGCCGTCCAGGATTGCGTACTGCTGATCGGTGACGCGCTCCAAGAGGTAGCGGTCGTGGGAGACCACGATCAGCGTTCCCGGCCACGAGTCGAGAAGGTCTTCGGTGGCGGCCAGCATGTCGGTGTCCACGTCATTGGTGGGCTCGTCGAGCAGCAGCACATTCGGTTCGGCCAACAGCGTCAACATCAGTTGCAGTCGGCGACGTTGCCCACCCGATAGCTCACTGACCCGCGCCGAAAGCTGGCCGCCCGCGAACCCGAGACGCTCCAGCAACTGGGCCGGTGTGACGTCGCGGCCGTCAACCTCGTAGCCGCTGCGCAACCGACCGAGCACATCGGCGACTCGTTCACCGGCCAGCGGAACCAGCTCGTCACCCCGTTGGTCGAGCATCCCCAGCCGAACGGTCTTGCCGCGCTTGACTTTTCCACTCTCCGGCTGCACGGCGCCGGTGATCAGCCCCAACAACGTCGACTTGCCGGCCCCGTTGGCGCCGACGATGCCGGTGCGTTCGCCCGGCCCGATCCGCCATTCGAGATCGCGCAGCACGGGCCGGCCTTCGAAAGAGACGGACACATCGATCAAATCGACGACATCCTTGCCGAGCCGCGCGGTGGCGAGTTTGGCGAGCTCGACGGTATTGCGAAGCGGCGGCACGTCTTCGATCAACTGGTTGGCCGCATCGATGCGGAATTTCGGTTTCGACGTACGGGCCGGGGGACCGCGGCGCAGCCAGGCCAACTCTTTGCGCATCAGGTTCAGCCGTTTGGCCTCGGTGGCGGCGGCCATCCGATCGCGCTCGATTCGCTGCAGCACGTAGGCGGCGTAGCCGCCCTCGAACGGCTCCACGATTCCGTCGTGCACCTCCCACGTCGCGGTTGCCACCTCGTCAAGGAACCAGCGGTCGTGGGTTACCAGTAGCAGCCCGCCGGTGTTGCGGGACCACCGCTGGCGCAGGTGGGTGGCCAGCCAGGTGATGCCCTCGATATCGAGATGGTTGGTCGGCTCGTCGAGGGCGATGACGTCCCATTCGCCGACCAGCAGCGCCGCCAGCTGGACTCGCCGCCGCTGACCACCGCTGAGCGTGCCGATCACGGCGTTCCACCCGATGTCGGACACCAGGCCGCTGACGACGTCGCGGATCCGCGGATCACCGGCCCAC
>DASXJI010000452.1:0-5673 GCA_036497495.1 Mycobacterium sp. | reverse complement strand
CGAGCGCTTGCAGACGACTCCGCACGTAATCCCAGTCCTCAGGGCTCAGGAAGTCGGTATGCAAAAACCATGCCCCGGGCCGGCAGATCCGGCGAACTTCGTTCAGGAACTTTGGCAGATTCCCATATGAGTGTGACGACTCCACATTGAGGACGGCATCGCAGGACCCGTCTTCCAGGGGAATGTTCAGTGCATCGCCCACCCTGAAATCCGTCGAATTGTCGAGATGCGTTTTGCGGCAGAATTCGATCGCTTCGGAGGACATATCGATGCCGATGACGTCCGCGCTGAATTTCTCCGCGACAAGTCTGGAGTTACCTCCGCGCCCACAACCTATTTCGACAACTGTGCGATCATCCAGGTCAATCGATCCGATAACTTCGAACACCAGCCGGACCGAGTGGGCATTGAAGGTGCCTTCGCGAATGGCGAACGCCGACTCGTTGTCAGAAGTCGTCGGGAGGTATCCGTAATTGAGGAAAAACGATGAGTCGGCCACTCCGATGGCTTCCAAGCGGCGGCTCAGGAGATCGTAGAAACTGCGCCAACCACCGGCTGTCGTGGAGAGTAGGTCGTCAGCCAGGTGCTCCGACATTGCAACGTGTGATTCAACGTGATTCATTATGTCGCCTTTACTCAATCCGAGTTATCCGGCAGCCTCGGACGCTCCGCCGGAGTCCACCTGTAGCTCCGGCACCTGACCGGCCAGGTACTCCGCGAGCGACCCGATGGTGGGGTAGTCGAATACCGCGGTGGCGCTGATCGTGAACGCACCGCCGAACTGGGGGAGTAACCGATTGCTGAATTCGACCGCCATCAGCGAATCCGTGCCCAGCTCCAGGAACCGGCTGGTCGCGGCCGGCGGTTGCGCGAGCCGCAGGAAATTCTGCACTTCGTGCCGCAGATATTCGGTGAGGAAACTCCCGCGCTCCACATCGGGCACCTCGTGCAGTTGCCGGAGCAACTCGCTGTCGCCGCGTGTCGCCGCGACAGCACTGGGCAGCACGTGGTCGAGAATCCACGGGCGAGTGCCGCCCAGCCCCTTCGCGGCACGCTGCCAGTTGGCTTTGATGACGGTTGCTTGCCCGGTCCCGTGGGCGATCAGCTCGTCGAGCGCGTTCAAGGCGGCCGACGGATCCAGCGGAATCAGGCCTTGCGCACTGAGATTGGCGCGCGCTGCGTGCGACGTGGCCATACCGCCCTGCGCCCACGGACCCCAGTTGACACCGGTCGCGGGAAGGCCTTGCGCCCTGCGATCCGCAACCAGACCGTCGAGCAACGCATTGGCAGTCGCGTAGTTCGCCTGGCCGGGCGAACCGATCACACTGGAGGCCGACGAGTACACGATGAAGAACTCGAGATCGTCGTTCCTGGTCAAGCGATCCAGGTAATAGGCGGCGAAAGCTTTAGGCGCCAACGTCGTCCGAAAATGCTCCGGGCTCTGTTGTGAAATCAACGCGTCGTCGAGCACGCCTGCCAGGTGTGCCACGCCGGCGAGCGGCGGCAACTCCGCCCGGATCCGTTCTACTAGGAGCCTCGCCTGTTCCTCGTCGCCGACGTCCGCCGCGAAGGTGTGGATGCGGCACTTGTGGCGCTCGGTGATCTCCTCGATCGTCCGCTGTGCCTCGGCGTCCGGTTCGCGCCGACTGGTCAACACGATGTCGCCGGCCCCGAGTTGCGCCAGGTGGGCCGCCGTGTGCAGGCCCAGGGCACCGAGGCCGCCGGTGATCAGATAGCTCCGATCGCCGCGCGGCTGAAGCGGTTTCGGCATCTGCACCACGATCTTGCCGATGTGTCGTGCCTGCTGCATGCGACGGAACGCAGTCTTCGCCTCGGTCAGCGGGTAGACCTCGGCAGCCAGCGGCGCCAACTCGCCGCTCGCCATGCTGTCTGCCAACTCGGCCAGCAAGCCCCCGATCCGTTCGGGTTCTCGATCGATGCACGCGTCCAGCGCGATGATCTCGTACTTGATGTCCGGCCGGGCAGTCGCCATCTGCTCCGGAGTCCAGATGTCCCGCTTGGCGATTTCAGCGAACCGGCCGCCCTGTGCGGTCGCTCGCACGGTCGCGGCGATGAAACCTTCATTGGTCAGGCTGTTCAGCACGACGTCGACGCCCGCACCGCCGGTGTCAGCGAGGATCTGATCAGCGAAATCCGTACTGCGCGAGTCATACACGTGTTCCACGCCCATCTTGCGCAGCGTCGCCCGCTTGTAGGTGCTGGCCGTGGCGAAGACGGTCGCACCGCGCTGCTGCGCGATCTGGATGGCGGCCAGACCGACGCCGCCGCTGGCGGCGTGGATGAGCACCCGATCACCGGGCCGCATGTCCGCCCAGTCGAAGGCGAGTCGGGTTGTCAGCGCCCCCGCGGGTATGGTCGTTGCGCCTACCGCGCTCACCCCGTTCGGTACCGGCGATAGGAACGGGGCCGGCACGTTGACTCGGGTGGCGAACCCGCCCGGCATGAAGCCGAAGACCCGCTGACCAACCTCGAATCCGGTAACGCCGTCACCCACCTCGGTGACGATGCCGGCGAGGTCACCGCCGATCATTCCCGCATCGCCGGGATACAGACCAAGCACATTGAGCACATCCCGGAAGTTGAGACCCGCGGCCTCTACCCGGATCTGCACCTGGCCGGCTACCGGCGACGCCACGTGCGTCTCGGTCAGCCGAAGGTTGTCGATCGCGCCGCGTTCGATCGGCGCCAGAATGTAGTCGGTCGCATGCGGTACGGGGAGTTGGCCGCTGCGCGCCCAGGGCAGGAGCCGTGGCACCAGGTACTTTCCTTGGCGCAGTGCGAGTTCGGGCTCCTCGACGGGCGCACCTAGCAGGCCCGCCAGCGATCCCACGGCGTCATCGAAGGTGTCGCAGTCGACCAGCCGGCAACGTAGGGCGGGTTGCTCGGTGATGATGGTGCGACCGAATCCCCACAGCGCCGACTGCACCGGGTCGACCGGCTCGCCAGGTTCGGTCGCCACGGCCCGTTCGGTGATGATCCACAGTCCGCCGGGAAGTTTCACCTCGCCGCCTTGGGCCGTGTGCACGGCGCTGAGCAACTCGGCGATCTCGGTCTCCGCCCTCCCGGCGAATTCGGCGGCCGACTCTTCAGCGCTGGGCCGCCCGGCACTGCGCCAGACGATGCCGGACACCGGCGCACCGCGACCCTCAGCCTGCGCGAACGCCCGCTGCCACGCCGCCGAATCCGCCGTACGGTCCAACGAGATACCACCCGGCAGGCCGGCCGCCAGCTCGTCAAATCCAGCAGTCAGCCAGGCGCCTTCGGCGGCGTTGCCCGACTCCGGCGCCGGCATCTCCTGCCAGCCGAGGGTGTACATGTTGCGGGTGGCATCGCCACCGAGCCCGCGCAACAACGCCTCTCGGGGCGCGCGTTTCACCGCGAAGTCGCGAATCTCGCCCAGCTGTCGACCATCCCGATCCACGAAATCGAGGTCGAAGACCTGGGTTTCGCTGTCGACACCGCCAGACTGCCACCGCGCGCGGCAATAGAACCGCTTAGGCATCCGCTCGCGCAGCACCACTCGCCCATACCGCAGCGGCAAGAAGAGATCGGCTACCGGTCCGCCGCCCTCGGTCGCCGCAAGCACCGCCGGGAAGGCGGGGAAGGCGACACCGGTGCACAGGTCAAGCAGCACCGGGTGGATCGGCTCGGTACCGAGCTGTTCGGCGAGCTCGTCACCGATGGCGACATCGCCGACCGCCTCACCGTCGCCGGCCCACAGCGATTTGAGCGACGTGGACCAGGTGGGCCCCCAAGTGAGTTCCATGTCGGCGAAGGTGTCGAACAGCTGCTGCGGACGCGTGCGACCCAACCGCTCGCATGCGGCATCAATGGAATCTGTCGGCGCCGTTGTCGGCTCGTCGTCGACACCGGAGACGATCCGCCCGTCGGCGTTCAACGACCACTCGGCCTCACGCTCACCGTACGGGCGGCTGTGTACCTGGAAGGTCCATCCACCGTCCTCGACCGGATGCACGCTCAGCTGTACCTCGCGGGAACTCTTGTTGGGCAAAATGATCGGCTCATAGAAGAAGACCTCGTGCACCTGTGCGGGCGCCCCGACCGCCGCAAGGGCCATCGCCGCGTAGGTCGCGCCCGGGACAACGACGGTGCCATAGATGACGTGATGCTCCAGCCACGGCTGAGTTTTGGTGGACCAACGGCTGGTGTAGACGGCATCGCCAGAAGCGAGATCCTTGGCGCTACCCAGGATTCCGGATGCGGGGGCGCCGTCGGTACGCATGTCGGATGTCTTGGGCCAGTAGCGACGGCGCTGGAAAGGATAGGTGGGCAGTTCAAACCTGCGCCGTGGCTGATGGTGCAGCGCGGTGAACTCGGGCCGATGCCCGGACACATATGTCGCGGCTAGCGCCTCGGCAATCTGATGCTGGGCATCGGTACCTTTGCGCAGGGACACGATCGCCTTCGGAGCGGCCGAGGACTCCGGCCAGGCCTGCAGCGCAGCGCCGGTCAGGACCGGTTGCGGACCGATCTCCATCAACACCGAGCAGCCCAGCTGCGCCACAGTCTGGACGCTTTCGGCGAACTGCACCGGTTGCCGCGAGTGTCGTCGCCAATACTGGGCGTCCAGCGGGGTTTCCGCGGTGAGGACTGCACCGGTGCGGTTGCACACCAGAGGCAGGCTCGGAACGACGAATTCGAAACCTCTGGCGTACGACTCGAATTCGTCGAGCGCGGGTTCCAACAGCTCGGAATGGAAGGCATGGCTGGTGTCCAGCCAAGTGCAGCGGATTTCCTCATCTGTCAGCTTGGCGACAATCTGTTCCAGATCCGCGGCCGGACCCGAAAGCACCGTGTTGGGGCCGTTGTAGGCGGCGACCGAGATCTGCGGGAAATCGTCGGCGACGCGCTCCACTCGTCGGGCCTCGGCGAACACCGCCACCATCCGGCCACCCTCGGGCAGATTGCCGAACAGCCGGCCGCGTTCGGCCATCAGTCGTGCGCCGTCCTCGAGGCTGAACACTCCGGCCACGCACGCCGCGGCGTACTGACCCACGCTGTGCCCGAGCACCACGTCGGGTTCGATGCCCCACGACTGCCACAACCGTGCCAGACCCATCTCGACGGCAAAGAGTGCTGGCTGAGCAAACGACGTGTGCCGCAGCGTTTTTCCAGCGTCACCGCCTTCGTCGCTGTCGGTGTCGAACATGACCTCCAGTAGCGGGCGCGGCAATAGGCCATCGACCGCTTCTGCGCATTGCTTCACGGTGTCGGCGAATACCGGCTCGGTGTCGAACAACTCGCGCGCCATGCCCGGGTACTGACTGCCTTGCCCGGTGAAGAACCACGCCGTCTTCGGCGGATCACCGCACACGCCACGCACCGCGCCCTGTCCCAACCGATTCTCGGCCAATCCGGCCAGGAGCTCGCGGGCACCCTGAATCGAATCCACCACCAGCGCGGCC
This sequence comes from Mycobacterium sp., assembly GCA_036497495.1. GTDB lineage: Bacteria > Actinomycetota > Actinomycetes > Mycobacteriales > Mycobacteriaceae > Mycobacterium. The sequence continues at coordinate 226 of DASXJI010000452.1, read as the reverse complement.
CGGTGTTCGAAGTGCGAACGCCCCACTCCGGCGGTGAAGCAGACATCAGTGATATCGGCCTCTGGGTGCGCTTCCAACCAGGCTTCGTATCGCTGGGCCAACGCTGTCAGCGCCTCCGCTGATCGGCCCGACAACGGCAGCACGCTGACCGACTTTTCCTCGTAGGCCTGCTCCGGCACACCATCGGATGGCGAGACATCCTCTGCGACTACAGATTTCGGTGGGG
>DASXJI010000451.1:0-13954 GCA_036497495.1 Mycobacterium sp. | reverse complement strand
ACTGAGCCGATCAGAAACGAGCTCACGAACAGTCCCGCGACCCGCCCGCGCGCGTCGGGCGGGCTGATCCGGATCATCAGACCCAACGCGGAGATGAAGAACAGCGTGGACCCGATGCCGCCGATCGCTCGGAATACCAGTAGCTGCCAATAGGTTTGAGCGAACGCGCATGCGGCGGTGGACACCGATACAATCAGCAGCCCTGCCACGTAGACGAGCCGCTCCCCCAGCCGCTGCACCAGGAGTCCAGTGGGCGGGGCGGAGAAGAGCCGCATCACCGAAAAAATTGTGATCGAGAACGTCACCGCGCCGAGGCTCACGCCGAACGTTCGCGCGAACGCCGGCAACACCGGCGACACCACACCGTAGCCGAGCGCGGCCACCGCGTTCGCCGCGATCAGCACCCAAGCTTCGCGCGGCAGCCTCGTCGATTTTCGACTCCAACCGCCGAAGCGGGCGCGTCGCGTGGCGAGGGTCACCCAATGACTGTATCCACAACCTTTTGCGCTTCTCGCTGAACCTCGGCTAAGTGCTCAGACCCGCTAAACGATTCGGCGTAGATCTTGTACACGTCTTCGGTGCCCGACGGCCGGGCAGCGAACCAGGCATTGGCCGTCGTCACCTTCAAACCGCCCAGCGGCGCGCCGTTGCCCGGCGCCGTGGTCAGCTTTGCCGTGATCTGCTCCCCGGCCAGCTCAGTGGCACTGACTTGGTCAGACGACAGCTTCGCCAGCCGGGCCTTCTGCTCGCGGTCGGCCGGCGCGTCGATCCGCGCATACATCGGGGCGCCATATTTCTCGGTCAGCTCTTGATAGCGCTGCGACGGCGTGACGCCGGTGACGGCGAGGATCTCGCTGGCCAGCAACGCCAAGATGATGCCGTCCTTGTCGGTCGTCCACACCGATCCGTCGCGGCGCAGGAACGACGCCCCGGCGGATTCCTCGCCGCCGAAGCCGATGGTGCCGCCGATCAGACCGTCGACGAACCACTTGAACCCGACCGGTACCTCGACCAGCTTGCGTCCGATCCCCGCGACCGCCCGGTCGATGATCGACGAGCTGACCGCGGTCTTACCGACCGCGACGCCGTCGGGCCACGACGGCCGATGCGTGTACAGGTAGTCGATCGCCACCGCCAAGTAGTGGTTCGGGTTCATCAGCCCGGCATCGGGGGTGACGATGCCGTGGCGGTCTGAGTCGGCGTCGTTGCCGGAGGCGATCTGGTAGTGATCGCGGTTGGCGATCAGTGAGGCCATTGCGTCCGGTGAGCTGCAGTCCATCCGGATCTTGCCGTCGTGATCGAGCGTCATGAACCGCCATGTCGCGTCGACCAGCGGATTGACGACGGTCAGCTCGAGCTTGTGCCGCTCGGCGATCGCGGCCCAGTAGTCGACGCTGGCCCCGCCGAGCGGATCGGCGCCGATCCGGATCCCCGCCTTGCGGATGATGTCGACGTCGACCACGTTCGGCAGGTCGTCGACGTAGGCGTCCATGTAGTCGTGCCGCTGAACGGTCTGCAGCGCGCGGGCCAGCGGCACCCGCTTCACCGCCTCGCCGTTGCGGAGAATCTCGTTGGCACGCTTGGCGATTGCGTTGGTCGCATCGGTGTCGGCGGGACCGCCGTTGGGCGGGTTGTACTTGAAGCCGCCGTCATAGGGCGGGTTGTGCGACGGCGTCACCACGATCCCGTCGGCCAGTGCATCGTTGCGGCCCCGGTTGTAGGTGAGGATCGCGTGGCTGACCGCCGGGGTCGGCGTGTAGCGGTCGGCCGAGTCGACGGCCGTGACGATGTCGTTGGCGGCGAGCACCTCGATCGCCGACACCCATGCGGGCTCCGAGAGACCGTGGGTGTCCCGTCCGATGAACAGCGGTCCGCCTACGCCGTGCGCGGCGCGGTATTCGACGATGGCCTGGGTGACGGCCAGGATGTGGGCCTCGTTGAATGCGCCGTTCAGCGCCGAGCCGCGGTGCCCCGATGTTCCGAACGCCACCTGCTGGGCGACGTCCTCGGGATCCGGTTCTATCGAGTAGTAGGACGTAACCAGATGAGGCAGATCGACGAGGTCTTCGGACTGAGCCGGCTGACCGGCGCGTGGGTGGGCCACCATGTCCTCGATTCTGCCCAATAAGCTGCCGGAACGCGCCCTGCAAACGAAGGGATTTCGACGAGTGGCCAACTCTCCGTTCCCGCACGACTACCGCGAATTGGCCGCGGTGTTCGCCGGCGGCGCCATTGGCACCGCGGCGCGCACCGGACTGAGCCTTCTCGTGACCGCGGATCCGGCGCGTTGGCCCTGGCCGACGTTCACGGTCAACATCGTCGGCGCCTTCCTGGTGGGCTATTTCACCACGCGGTTGCTGGAGCGGTTGCCGCTGTCGAGTTACCGCCGGCCCCTGCTCGGAACCGGGCTGTGCGGCGGTCTGACCACCTTCTCGACCATGCAGGTCGAGACGCTCAAGATGATCGAGCATCACCACTACGGTCTGGCGGCTGGATACACCTGCGCCAGCATCGTTTTCGGGTTCCTTGCGGTGTATCTCGCCACTGCCCTGGTTCGTCGGGTGCCGGTGCGCTGATGACCGCCGGCGACGATCAACAGGGCAGTGCGATCCGAAAAGGTCAGAAGGAGCGGCGCTGATGATCTGGCTCGGCGTGGTGCTGGCCGGCGGCGTTGGAGCCGTGCTGCGGTTTCTGGTGGACCGCGCGGTCGCTCGCCGGGCGGCTCGGTCCCTTCCCTTTGTAGGCCTGCCCTTCGGAACCCTCGCGGTCAACATCAGTGGTGCCGCGCTCCTCGGACTGCTCGGCGGCCTGGCGTTGAGTCGCCACACCGCGTTGCTCGCCGGCACTGCCTTCGTCGGGTCGTACACCACGTTTTCGACCTGGATGCTGGAGACCCAGCGGCTCAGCGAAGAGCGCAAGGACCGCAACGCGGTCGCCAACATCGTCGTCAGCATCGTGTTGGGTATCGGCGCGGCGCTATTCGGGCAATGGATCGCAGGGCGCATATGAACCGGTCCTCCCTGAAGCTGACCACCTACTTCGGCGAACGCCAACGCGCCGTAGCCGATGTGCGGCGACCCGGGTTTTTAGCCGACGCGATGCTCGACCTGTTCGACACCCGGGAAGTCGCGGCCAGCGTCATGCTGCGCGGCATCGCGAGTTTCGGACCGCGCCATGTGCTGCGCACCGACGAGTCGCTGAGCCTGTCCGAGGACCCGCCGGTCGCGATCGCCGCGGTCGACGTGGAGTCGAAGATCAGCGGCCTGGTCGACGAGGTGGTCGCGATGACCGGCCACGGTATGGTCACGCTCGAACGCGCCCGCCTGGTCAGCGGCGATGACCTGCTCGACGTCGGCGCCGACGACGCGGTCAAGCTCACGGTCTATGCGGGCCGCCAGGAACGCATCGGCGGGCTGCCCGCATACCGCGCGGTGTGCGATCTACTGTATCGACAGGGATTCTCCAGTGGCGCAGTATTTTTGGGCGTCGACGGCACCGCGCACGGCGAACGCTATCGGGCAGCTTTCTTCAGCCGCAACGTCAACGTCCCGCTGATGATCATCTCGGTCGGGACGGCGGCGCAGGTATCCACGGTGGTCGCCGAGCTCAGCGCCGTCGCACCCCGGGCGTTGCTGACCGTCGAACGGGTGCGGTTATGCAAACGGGGCGGCGAGTTGTTCCGGCGGCCTCACCGACTGCCGGAGACCGACAATCAGGGGCGGCCGCTGTGGCAGAAGCTGATGGTGCACACCAGCGAAGCGACCGGCCACGGAGGTGCGCCGATCCACCGTGCGCTCGTGCACGAGCTGTTGGTATCCGGGATGGCCCGCGGCGCGACCGTGCTGCGCGGCATCTGGGGATTCCATGGCGACCATGAACCGCACGGCGACAAGCTCTTTCAGCTGACCCGACGTATGCCCGTGGTTACGATCATCATCGACACCCCGGAGTGGATCGCGCGCAGCTTCGACATTGTCCATGAGTTGACAGCAGACCACGGATTAGTCACCAGCGAGATGGTTCCGGCCGTGGTGACCATCGCCGGCCCAGACCGCCACGGCGACGGCCTCATGGCCCGCCACGACTACTGAAAACTAGCCGCCGCCGCCCGCGCCGCCGCCCCCGCCGCCACCGCCGGCCCCGCCGGGCGCTCCGCCGCCGCTGCCTTGTCCGGTCCAGTAGTCCTGGCTCGGGTCATAAGTCATTGCCGGCGCCGGAGTCGGCGGTGGCGGTGACGGCGGTGGCGGGCTGAAATGCGCCGGCGCATCCGCTGCCACCTGAATGTGGGTCGCGAAGTCAGCGGTCTGGACGCCGAGACCAGCGGCAGCCATAAGCGCACCTGCGCTCATAGCTAGCCTAAGAACTTTATTCGACAGAATTTTCATTGTGGGTTCCCATAACTGATCGGAGTTCGGATCACTTCGCGGAGGGGGTACCCACCGCAGGCCCGTCAAACACGCAGTCAGCGCAGCGCCGGCAACACCGTGTCGGCCAGCAGGTGAACCGAGCTCCACGCTTCGTCAACCGGCATGGCGCCGACCAGCGGATGCAGCACCAGCGGCCCGTAGTCGGCAGAGTCGCGGACTTCAGCGATAAGTTGATCGGGAGTCAGGAAGCGGTAGCGTCCCGACTCCCGTACCTCCTCGAGCGTCTGAACACCGGGTAGGTGCATCAACGATCGTTGGTCGGTCGACCAGGCGCCGTAAGTGACTGCCTCCCAAAGGATGTGCTCGCCGAGCTCGGCCCAGGCCCGGTCGGGATCCTCATGCAGATAGATCATTCCGCGGTTGACCGGGCCGGGCATGATGACCAGCGGCGTCAGGCCGGCCTCGGCGCACAGCTCCCGATAGTGAGCCGCGACGTCGGGCAGGTGGTCGGCGAGGCTGAGCGGCAACCGAAACCGCGCCGCCCGCCGCGCGGTAACCCGGGCACCGCCGCCAACGTACAGCGGTGGATGTGGCCGGGTCCACGACCCGATATCCGCCCACACCGACAGCATCCGCTCGACCAGACTGTCCATCAGTTGGCCACGTTGGTTGAAAACGACTCCGAGCGTGTCATATTCGGCCGTACGGTAACCCAGGCCCACCGTGGTGTGCAGTCGACCGCGACTCATGTTGTCGACCAACGCGATGTCTTCGGCGAGCCGGACCGGGTTCCACAGCGGCCCAAGCGCGCAGTCCACACTGGCGATCAACGTCTTCGTCTGTGCCAGAAACATCCCGGCGGCCAGTATCGGGTTGCAACTCCATCCCTGTCCGGTGGCGTGGTGCTCGTCGATGCTGACCGTCAAGATGCCCCGCGACTCGCCCCATTGCGCCAATTCGAGTGCAGCCCGGATCAGTTCGCCCTGGGTCCGCGGCTCCCCCTGCGGCGAGGCGAAGTTGAAGCGCAGCACCGGAAGCACCATGTCAACCCTCCGGTTAGGCGCCGGTCGGCGGCGCGGCCGACTTCAGGAACGCGGGAAAGTCCGGGAACAGCTTGCGGTCGACGATCTCGATACGGGTTCCGAAAGCGTCGATGTAGTAAGCGAACAGCGCCAAATCCGGTGGCGAAATGTCAGCGGTCGCCTCGAAGGCAAAGCCGTTGGCCTCCAGCGCTAGCGCGGTTTCGGCGAGGTCGTCGACGAAGTAGCCCAGGTGATGGACCGAGTTGCCTGCTGCTGCCGTCCAGGGACTTTCCGGCACCTGCTGGATCAGTTCGAGATGCGGGCGCTGCAGCGAGTAGACGAATGTCGAGGTGAGTTCCCGGGTTCCGTTCACGGTGCGAAACGGCAGCGTGTACGTCAGCGGGGTGATCCACTGGTAGCCGGCCACCGTGCTGAGCCGTTCCATCGCGGCATCGAGGTCGGGAACGACGATGCCGGTGTGATAGTAATCCTCCGGCTTTAGCACGAATGTCATGAATTTCCTTACGGTTTCAGACGCAATCGGATGCGCCGTCGACGACGAAGACTGCGCCGCTGGTGTAGCTGCATTGCTCGGTGCATAGGAAAGCGACGGTGGGCGCGATCTCGGCGACCGATCCGAACCGTCGCAGCGGGATGTGGGCCAACTCGGCCTCGACCAGTTCGGCAGCGCCGTGCATCGGTGCGGTCATCGGGGTGTCGATCGCACCCGGCGCCACGGCGTTCACGCGAATTCCCTTGCCCGCCCATTTGACCGCGAGATTTCGGGTGATGTTGACAATGCCGGATTTGGCGGCCCCGTAGCCGGGCACCAGCGCGACCGAGCGCAACGCCGACATCGACGCCAGATTGACCACACTGGCACCCCCCGCCGCTGCCGATGCTTTGAGTGCGCCGTACAGACCGACCGTCAGGCGGTACGGTCCGGTCAGGTTCAGCGCCACCGACGCTTCGAACCCGTCCGGCTTCGATTCATCGAGGCCGCCCGGGAAATTCGCGCCCGCGTTGTTGACCAGGACGTCGAGTTGGCTGAAGTTGCCCACCAACGCGTCCACCGAGTCGCGATCGGTGATCCCGAGCTGGTGGTACGCCATGCCGGACAGGTCGGCCTCGTAGTCCGCCGCCGACGGTTTGGTGCCGGTGACGGTGACCTGCGCCCCGGCGTCACGAAACAACGACGCGGTCGCGCGCCCGATCCCGCTGGTTCCACCGGTGATCAACACCGTGGTCCCGGTGAAGTCGAAGCTGACCCGCGCCGTCATGCGTTTCTCGCTATTTGTTCCGTGATCCACGCTCGCTCCCAGAAGTTCGTGCTGTCGCACAACAGATCTTCGTGGGCCTGCTTCAGCACGTCGCGTGCTCCCGGATGGTCGGCGGCCACCAGCTCGGCCAAGTGGATGGCGTGCAGCGGACGTCCCGCGGCCAGGTGCTCGCGCGCCCGCTGCACGAGCGCGTCGGCGCCGGCCAGCTCGACGACGTCGGCGGCCACTTCGTCGAATCCAACCGGGTACAGCTCAGTAGTGGAGCGGTGGTGAAACCAGCCGGAGTAGTTCTCCCAGATCGCACGCACGTCCCACGCGACCTTTCCGTAGCCTTGGCCTACTTCGAATTCCGGTGGCACGGTGATATCGCGCATCAGAGTCCGAACATCCTTGCCGGCGTTCATGCCTGCCACCGTCTGGTCGTGAATGTACTGGATGGCGTCGCGCAGCCTGGTCAGCTCGGCGCGGATGCGTTCGGTACCGGCGATCGGCGCGAAGTGACCGGTCACCAGTAGTTCGGGCTGTAGCGCACGGACCCGCTCGACCGATGCGATCGCGGTGAGCGCGTCTCGATACCGATCGCCGCGCATCGTGACGAGGTTGGGAATGTGCCCGAAGATCGGGCCGAAGGTGTTCCCGCACAGACAAATCCGTTCGTCGGGTATCCACAGCACCAGCGAGTCGTTGGTCTCCCCGCCCGGCACCGCGATCAGCTCTATCCGGCGACCGCCGACGCTCAGCGTGAGGGCGTCGTCGAAGTCGAGGTCCACGATAGGGACGCTCTGTCCCGGCAAGTGCTTGGTGCCGAGTCGACGTTGGATGGCCTGAATGCCGGTCGACAGGGTGTTTTTGAACGCGAACGCGCTGCGGTTGGCCCGGTACGTGATCAGCCGCTCGTTGTCGTCACGCCACAACGTCCAGTTCGCCTGTGCGACAACCGTCGTATCGGGATCGCGGACGCTGTCCAGGCCACCGACGTGATCGACGTGGCCCTGGGTGAAAATGATGTAGCGCACTGGTGAGGAGTCGACGGCGTCGAAGTTGGCCCGGTGCACCGGCCCTTCGAAGCCCATGCCGGTGTTGACGATGACCCGGCCTTCATCGGTGGTCAACAAGTAGGAATTCGACAGGCCGGGTGAGCACCATAGGCCGGGCGCGATCTCCTCGGCCCGGTCGGCGGACGCCGGAGCCAGGCCGTCCGCGCCCGGCCGGCTGCGATAGATGGGTTCGAACATGGCTGTGGACTCCTTCATTCGGGCCGGACGTCGAACCGGTCGAAGTAAAAGTCGAACCGCTGGCGCAACTCGTCGGACGAGATCCCGAAGTGTCGTTGCAGGTCATAGCGAATGCTGCCATGTTTGCCGCGTGGGTTGCCGTCCAGGTACTGCTGGAAACGTCCACGCACCTTCGGCGTCAATTCGACCCCGCCGCAACGGTAAAGCTGTTCGAGCAACGGCATTTCATTGCCGTTGAGGTGGTGGAAGCTGATGTCGATGCTGCGCTCGGCCGGTATCAGCTCGCGGTCGCGCACGCAGGCACCGAGTAGTCGCTGCACACGGTCGCTCCAGTAGTCGAGCAGCCAGCCCGGCTCGATGCTTGCGCGGCGCAGTCGGTCTGAGTAGGCCATCATCGTGATCGCCGACTGGATGACTGCGACCGGATCGCGGTGGGTGAACGCCACCGTCGCGTCGGGGAAGGTCGCGATCAGCGGTCCGAGTTGCTCGCAGTGCTGTGGGCTTTTGAGGATCCAGGTTCTCGGGCCACGCAGGAACGTCAACGCCTGCAAGACCTTCTTCATGTAGGCGTAGTGCCGATTCTGATCGAGGGTCAGGTAGTAGTCGCGCCAATCCGGCACGCGCGCATGCCATTCCAGAACGTACCCGGCCAGGTCCAAGTCGAGCAGCTCGACTTCTTCCTCGATCGCTTCAGGGAACCGGTCGTGCATGGCGGCTACCACGGGGGCGCTGGCCATCAGCGCGTCGTGCTCGGCCTTCGCCCGCGCGTAGCGGGGATCGACCCCGAAGGCGTCGGGGCCGTCGCCGATCGCGGGGATCGGATCCTGGCTTTCCCAGTACGGCAGCGCCCGTCGGCGCGGATCGGCGGCGATGAGGTTCACCAGATGCGTGGTCCCCGACCGCGGCATGCCGACGACGATGAACGGCTTCTCGATCGGGATCGACTCGATTTCGGGATAACGCTTGATGAGCTCGGTCAGCGACAGCCGGTTGCGCAGCAGGCGAACGACTCGTTGCCGCAACGTCGAGCGGGTGAGTTGGGTCAGGCCCTGGTCGGTTTCGATCGCGGCGATGTGCGCGGTTAGCCGGTCGCGGAAATCGTCGGTGTCGTCCAGATCGTCACCCACCCCCGCTTGATCGATGGCTTCGGCAAGCATCTGGTCGATGCCGAATTCGACGGGCCTGGCTTCGGTGAACTCGAGAATCTGACGCTGGACGTCGGTCAGCCGGGGCGACGTCAGGTCGTCGAAGTCGATGTCAGCGACGTCGCGGTCCGTAGAAACCACAGGCCGCCTCCTCGACTTGATGCCGAATGCAGACTAGCGCCCAGTGCCGCGGCGTTTAGTCGCATCCGTCCGGGGTACGCCAAGTCAGACCGCGGCCGCCCAGCCAACTGCCCGCACTCGTCGACTTTTCGAAAACTGGAGGTATAGGGCATGTCCGAGATGATCATCCAATCGCCCGACGACGTGATCGCGTTCCTGAAAGCTCAGCACAACCTCATCGAGGACCTGTTCGACCAGGTGCTGCACGCGACGGACCCGAAGGCCCGGGAGAAACCATTTGTGCAGTTGCGCCAATTGCTGGCTGTGCACGAGACAGCCGAGGAAATGGTGGTACATCCCCGGGTGCGCCGCGAGGTGGATGCCAGCGACTCGATTGTCGATGCTCGGCTCCAAGAGGAGCATGAGGCAAAGGAGCTGTTGTCGGGGATCGAGAAGCTCGACACCACCTCACAGCAGTTCATCGATGAGCTCACAAAGCTGCGGGATGCGGTGTTGGACCACGCCCAGCATGAGGAGACCTACGAATTCCCCAAGTTGCAAAAGGAACTCGACGCCGACGAACGCAAGCGGCTGACAGCAGCCGTACGGGCGGCTGAAGCCATCGCGCCAACCCGTCCACACGCCGGGGTGGAATCACCGATGTTGAATTTTGCTGTCGGACCGTTTGCGTCGATGGTGGACCGCGTTCGTGACCTGATCGAGCACCCCAGCGGCTAACCAAGCGCAGAACGACGGACTTTACGTCAGCGAACTGATCCGCCGGATTACTTCGTCGCGGCCGAGGGTGTGCGCGATTTGGAACAGGTCAGGGCTCTTGGTCGACCCGGTCAGACCGACTCTGATCAACTGTGAGGCCTCCCGGATCGAGCCCGGATAGGCATCGGGATTCTTCTTGTAGTCCTTTGCGTTGGCGGCAAAGCCGAACTTATCGGCCAGGTCCCTAATCTGCTGGAACCACTGCACCGGGTCGTCGAGATCTTGATACGTCGCGATGAAGTCCGCCGCGAACGACCGGACCAGGTCGACCGACAGTCCGAGTTGCGCGTCGTCAGGAGGCACCGGCGTGAACAGGTCGGCGAAGAAGAAGCCGTAGGCGGTCCGGAAGTCTGACCATTTGCGCAGGTCTTTGCGTGGGTTGGCGACGCCCTCGCGCTCGACCGCCAACGCGGCGAGCGTCTGGTCCGGGTGAGCCTGGATCACCCGATGCAGCTCAGGATCGAACTCCGCCGCCCACGCCGTCACGGCCGCGTAGATCTCCGGCCCACTCAGCGTCGCGATGTGGTCGGCACTGATGTCTTCCAGCTTCACCAGATCGACCAGCGGGCCGGCGCCTCCACACTCGGCCAGCGAGATCGGCGCGGCGAGCGCGTCAGGCAGCGGGATTTCGGCGAGGCGTCCGTTCGCCAGACCGCGTAGGTAGTAGAGCACCGCATCGGCGGGATAACCCGAACTGATGTAGAAGTCGACGTCGGCTTCGGGGTCTTTGCGTTTGGACAATTTTCGTTTGCCGCCCGGAATCTGCTTCATCAGCAGCGCGATGTGGGCGTAGGTGGGCGGCTGGAATCCGAGCGCCTCGAACAGTTGCAGATGCAACGACGTCGACGACAGCCACTCCTCGCCACGGATGACCAGGTTGCACCGCATCAGGTGATCGTCGACAGCATGGGCGAAGTGGTAGGTCGGCAGCTGCACGGCCGCTGACGATTTGAGGATGACCACGTCATTGTAGTTGGCCTCCATCGACAATTCGCCGCGGATCGCGTCGTTGAACGCGGCCCGTGCGCCGGTGCGGCCGGGCGACCGGAAACGCACTACGTACGGCGTCCCCTTCTCCAACTGCTCGCGGACGGCCGCCACATCGGCGTCACGCCAGATTGCCCATTCGCCGTAGTAGCCGGTGGGACGCTTGAGTTGTTGCTGGCGCGTGCGCATTTCGCTGAGCTGCTCGGAGGTGGCAAAGCACAGATATGCCTTCCCGGCGCGCAACATCTCGCGCGCGTAACTCAGATAGATCGTCGCCCGCTCCGACTGGCGGTACGGCCCGTACTCGCCGCCGCGGACCCCCTCGTCGGGAATGACCCGAAAGTAGGCGAAGGCACGATCGAACTGTTCATGCGCGCCCGCCACTTCCCGCGATTGGTCGGTGTCCTCGATTCGCACGAAGTAGCGGCCACCGGTCTGATGCGCGACCGCGCGGTCGATCATCGCCGCGTAGATGCCGCCGAGGTGAATGAAGCCGGTCGGCGACGGGGCCAACCGGGTCACCTCGGCACCGTCAGGCAGCTCACGGGGCGGATAGCGCTGCTCCCACACGCCCGGTTCGGGCAGATCGGCGGGAAAGAGGTTGTCGACCTCGTGCGGCTCCAGCATTCCGGTGAGGGCTCCTATCGGGACGGTTTGCCTGGTCGATGTTAGTCACGCTGGTCGCAGCGGGACACAGCTCACCGTCGGTACCCTCCGTAGGCTGGTTGGGTGAGCGTCGCACCGGATACCATCGTTGCTCTGCAAGACGGCTTCGCCAGCGACCTGCCGGAGATGGCTGTCAGCTGGCAGGCGCAGACGTTTCCCGACCTGCGGCTGCTGGCATTCAATACACCGCTGGCCGACCAGCTGGGTCTCGACGCCGCCTGGCTCACAAGTCCGGACGGACTGCGTTTTCTGGTCGGCAATCTGGTTCCCAGCGGTGCCGCACCGGTCGCGCAGGCCTACGCGGGACACCAGTTCGGCGGGTATGTGCCGCAGTTGGGGGACGGGCGGGCGCTGCTGCTGGGCGAGCTTTCCGACGGTGACGGGCGTCTCCGCGACATTCATCTGAAAGGGTCGGGAGCCACGCCATTCGCCCGAGGCGGCGACGGCCTGGCAGCAGTCGGTCCGATGCTGCGCGAATACATCGTGAGCGAGGCGATGCACGCGCTGGGCGTTCCCACGACGCGATCCCTGGCCGTCGTGGCGACGGGACGCCCGGTGCAGCGCGAGACGCCGGTGCCCGGCGCCGTGCTCACTCGCGTCGCCGCCAGCCACCTGCGAGTGGGTAGCTTTCAATACGCCGCCGCGACCCGCAACCTCGACCTGCTGCGGCGCTTGGCCGACCACGCGATCGCCCGGCACTATCCCGGCGTAGCGATGCTCGACAATCCCTACCTCGGGCTGTTCGAAGCGGTGGCCGCGGTTCAGGCTTCGCTGGTGGCCCAGTGGATGCTGCTCGGCTTCGTCCACGGCGTGATGAACACCGACAACATGACGATCTCGGGCGAGACGATCGACTACGGGCCGTGCGCCTTCATGGAGGCCTATCACCCTGACACGGTGTTCAGTTCGATCGACCATTGGGGCCGATACGCCTACGACAACCAGCCCGCCATCGCTGGGTGGAACCTCGCCCGGTTCGGTGAGGCCCTGCTGCCGCTTCTGGCGGACACCGTGGACGAGGGCATCGCACTCGCGGAGAAAGCGTTCGATGTTTTCCGCGGCCAGTACGACGCCACGTGGACGAACGGGATGCGGGACAAGCTCGGCCTCTCCGCGGACAACGACTCCGCGACGGTCATGTCGTTGGTCGACGACCTGCTCGCGCTGCTCAATGAGAGCCGCGTCGACTACACCTCGTTCTTCCGCGGGTTGAGCCACGCATGCAGAGACGACCCGGAAGGCACGGCGCCCACCCGCGGATTGTTCATCAACCTGGCCGGCATCGACGGATGGATCTCGCGCTGGCGGGCGCTTACTCCGGATGCGGCGGTGATGGATCGAAGCAACCCCACGTACATCCCGCGCAACCACCTCGTCGAGGAGGCGTTGACCGCGGCAACGGCCGGCGAGTTGGATCCCCTCCAGCAGCTGCTGAGTGCCGTCACGGCCCCCTACGACGAGCGACCGGGCTTGGAGCGTTACGCTGCCCCAGCGCCGGAAGATTTCGGCGACTACCGGACGTTCTGCGGCACTTGAGCTGCAAGATTGGCCGCGCGCTGGGTCATAGCCGCCTGCAAGATCGTGCCGGCGGTGACGAAGGCGGGTTTGTCGCGGTCGGCCGGTAGGACAGGCAGGCTGGCAGCGCGCCGCAGCACCATCAGGGCAAGTCCGCTGTACGTCGTGTACGGGATGATCAGGAGGTTGACCCGCGCGTTCTCGCCATTGACGGTCATCACGTGCTGGGGTTTGTGTTCCCATCCCGGCCAATTGAAGTCAGGTGGGCGTTGGAGGTGTGGCCAGTTGACGTTGATCGAGGTGATGTCTCCCAGCAGGGGGGTCAGGGCAGCAATGAGGCCGGGTAATTCGACCGTCATACGGTCAACGCGCGGCCACCATGCTCCGTCGATGTCCCCGCCCAAATGGCTGGCAACCGCCAGCCGAATGGGATTCGCAGAGCGCCAGTCGCTCATCTGGTGACAACTCGGTTTGCGGTAAAGGTGCTGGTGGTCAAGGGATTTCCTTCACGGCTGGCGTCGCAAGCCCGCTGGCGCAGGAAAGCGGAGGAATCCCATTGCCCGCGAGTGCCATCCGCACGCGTCCCGGCAGATCACCGCCGGCAACAAAACGGCTCACCTTCAACGTTACGCCACCAACGCCGGTTTAGTAACTTAGGTGTGTCGCTACGTCCGCTTGCGCGTAGAGTGGTGCAAATACCCAGGGGGACGTAGTGGCCATACAGAACCGGTGCGACGCACCCGAGATTCATCCGTCGAAGATCCGCGTCGGCGACATCATCGGAACCCTGCGTGAAACCGACCTGCGCTATACCGTCAAGATGGTCAGCGTCCCTCACTC
>DASXJI010000450.1:0-7787 GCA_036497495.1 Mycobacterium sp. | reverse complement strand
TCCAATTCGCGGGTGCGAGAACATAGTGCGTGCCAGATTGCGCAAGGGTGCTGTTCCACGTGTGGGAGACGGATTCGCCTGTCGGTAAGTCGAATTCAAGCTTCCAATCGGTTAGCGGCACCGTGCTTGAGTTGGTGATGGTGAAGTGGGCGATGAAACCGGTCTGCCACGTCGATGTGACCGACAACGTCGCCCTGGCCGCGGCCGCATGAGCTACGGGGGTGAGGACGAGTCCGAGGATGGCAACTATCAATGCCGACACGGCTACGTGAAACGCTGTGCGCCAGCGCTTCACGCAATTGTCCGATCCGGCCATAGCCGCCAACACTAAACCCAAACAGGCGATATTCGCCCCCGGATCGCGGGTAAGCTGCAGTACCTTTGCTCAACTGGAACCGTCATGAAATTTTAGCCTCGATCCACCCTGAACCATGTATCGGCCCGGCCGAACGCGAACATGGGAAGGGGAAGAGCCGCTTATCAGGAGTTGAGTTCCCAGCTGATGGTCGAATCGACTCCGACGGAATCGTCCGGCGGTACAGAGCAGCTACGGCGGATTGTGCGTGTCAGCGAGATCGGCGGTGTCGGCGAAGACCAGTCCCCCATCATCGAGCTGTATTGCCCACTGACGGCCCGGTTCGGCAATTCGCGTACTTCCGACGGTCACGCCGATGCCGGCGGAACTACCAAAGTCGTCCACGATGACACCCAAACGCTCGTCACTGCTGTCCGGATACACCCGCACACGGCGACCTACCGCGAACGCAACTTCCCGTGACATGGAGCCAACTTACGTCGCCGCGAGCCCGGCCCATGTCCAACCGGTCGAATCGTTACCGACCGTAGTGTTCGATTGAGACCTGAGACGCCGTGGCCCAGGGATTACAGGAAACCGATCCGAGTACCGGAGTAAAGATTGACAACCTATCTTCACTGCCGCTTCGACGCTGTGCCGCGTAGAGCGATAATGAAGTTGCGAGCTGTGCCCCCGGAGGCTGGATGAGCGAACTTCCCACTGTCGGTGTGGAGGAGGAGTTTCTCCTCGTTGACCCGCGGACCGGCGAGCCGGCCCCGCGCAACGAGGCGGTGGCCGCAGAGGCTGAGCGCCGGGGCATCACGCTGCAGCTGGAACTGAGTGGTTGTCAGGTCGAGACCACCTCCAGCGTTGCAGCTACCAGTGCAGCACTCGGCGACGAACTCACCCGGCTGCGGCGCACCGCGGTCGAAGCAGCGTTCGCCGCCGGCGTTCAACTTCTGGCTCTCGGGCTTCCGCCGGTGACGCCGAACGAGTTCCCGGTCAGCGGCACCGAGCGGTACCGGCGGATCGGCGCGGAGTTCGGAATGATCGCGCACGAGCAAGGGATCTGTGGATGTCACGTGCACGTGCAAGTACCTGACCGCGCGGCCGCCATCCAGGCCAGTAACTGGCTGCGGCCGTGGCTGCCGTCTCTTCTTGCGTTGTCGGCTAATTCGGCGGTGTACCGTAACGCCGACACCGGCTACGCGAGTTGGCGCAGCATCCTGTGGAGACGCTGGCCGGCTGCGGGTGCGCCGCCGTTCTTCGCCTCGCCCGAAGAGTATGACCGCGCGGTCGACATGCTGGTCGACACCGAAGTGATCTTGGATCAAAAGATGCTCTATTGGGACGTGCGCCCATCGGCGAACTTCTCGACGGTCGAGGTCCGAGTGGCCGATGTACCGGCGACGGTCGCCGAGACGGTTCTTGTGGCGACTCTGATCAGGGCCGCGGTGATGACGGCACTCGAGGCGCCCGTGCACGGCGATGTCATGAGGCGGCTCCCGCCGGGTGCGTTGCGGGCGGCGTACTGGAAGGCCGCTCATGACGGATTGTCGGGTCGCACAATAGATCTGAGCTACGGTCGCGGATCGGTTCCGGCGCGTGAGCAGTTGGCCACGCTGGTACAACGGGTGCGCCCGGCCTTGGACGCCCTCGGTGAATACGAACGCGTCGTGGAGGAACTCGACCGCGTCGGCGCGCAGGGCAACGGGGCGATGCGGCAGCTGCGGGCATGGCGGAAACGCCGCGAGGTGATGGACGTCATCGCGGAAGCCGCAGTTGCCACGCTGAGCTGAGCAGGACGGGAACTCATCGCGGATAAATTATTGTGCCCAATATTAACGAGCGTGGCCAGGTCGAGTTTGCGGTGCCTCTTTACTTCCGGCGAGACGCTAGACAAGCCTGCACGTCGCCACTGACCGGCGTAACGTTGGCGGCACCTGGGTTCCCATGGGTCGGCCGTCATCAGCCACCCGTGGTGTTGAACGGGGGACTGACACGAAGTCATCTGGCGCTGACGGCGCCGGCTTCGCAGCGATGGACAGCGCGGGCAAGGCCCAGCTGTCCAATATGTATGCCCTCTTGGTCCTCTCATCGCTGATGTTCGATGGCCGCGCCCCGAACGACATTCTCGAGCTGGCTGCCGACTCGGTGGCCTCGCTGAGCCGGTCCACTACCGACGCCGCCTACCGGATCATCGCCGGCTCGCTGGCGGACAGCCGCGATCCCGGACGGCCGATGACGAGCGAGCTCGATGCAGCCGTGGCGGAAAAAGTCGGTGTCGATCGGGAAATTGGCTTAGCCGACGGAATGTGGCGTTACGCGCTCACCCTGCGCGCATTGGCGGGCATTGCCGGGGTACTGGTGGTGCGCGCCGCGACTCCGCTGTCACGCGACGAGCTCTTTTTGCTCAAGGTTCTCGCGCAGCAGACCGCCGCCGCGATGACCGGTGGCGCTCTCATCGAACGAGAGCGTGATCAACAGGTCCGACTCCGGCAAGTGATCGAGGAACGTGACGAAACGATCGAACACCTGGCGCGGGTGGTGAGCGACCTTGAGCGGCACGAGCGGATACACGAGGCGCTGATCGCCCTGTCGACTACTGGAGCCGGTGAAGGTGGGATCGCAGCTAAGCTGCACGAACTCACCTCGCTGACAGTCGGCATCGAGGACGCGTTCGGCAACCTGAGGGCGTGGGCCGGTGCTCCGGAGCCGAGGGACTACCGGTGTATTGGCGGCGTGAACCGTGAAGAGGTGCTTCGGAGCGCGGCGGCCAGCGCACAACCGGCGCGTGAGGGACACCGGCTATTCAGTGTGGTTCGATCACATGGCGACGTGCTCGGTGTGCTCCTGTTGTGCGACCCGGACGGGCGCGCCGGCACGCTGGACAACTTCACACTCGACTACGGAGCCACCGTGCTTGCGCTTGAGCTGTCCCACCGCAGGGAGTTGGCACAGGCCGAGCTCCGCCGCCGCCGCGACCTAGTCGAGGATTTGCTGACCGGGACCGATAACGAGAGTGCTTACGCTCGTGCCGAGGCCTTGGAACATAACTTACGGTCTCCTCACTGCGTCGCCGTACTGCATTGGGAGAACACCGATTCCGGTCTTGTTGCCAAGGCGGTGGCACACTGGGTCAAACGCGTGGGAAGGGATTGCCTGGTTACTCGCCGGCACGCGACGACGATCCTCGTCAGCTCCGGAGAGTTGGACCACACCGACCTCTATCGCGCCGTATCGGCCGCCGTGAATTCCAACCGCGGTTCGATCGGGATCGGCTCGCTGGTGGACGCTCCGTGCGTGCTTCCGCGATCCTTGTCAGAGGCGGAGCGCGCATTCACGATCCAGCGAGCATCCCCCACACCGTACGGCAGCCGACGTTTCGAAGACCTTGGCGTGTACCGCATCCTAGATCCGGGCGATAGGCGGCCCGAGGTCCGCAGTTTCGTGCAGGAATGGCTGGGCGGGTTGCTCGACTACGATCGCAACAAACGTGCCGAGCTAGTCAAGACTCTCGCGCATTACCTCGATTGCGGCGGAAACTACGATCTGACGGCACAATCCTTACAGATTCATCGCAGCACCCTGCGCTATCGGTTGGCGCGGATTCGCGACATCACCGGCCGTGACCTGCAGAACGTGGACACCCGTCTCAACCTCCACTTGGCTACTCGGGTACTCGACGTGCTTGGTGCAACCGATTCGACCAGAGAAGGCCACGAGCAGGGCTGACCTGCTACTGGAAACCCTCCTCGCCGATCAGTCAGTTCACCCGAAACTCTTTTTGGCGCAAGGCCATCGTGGCCGTCCCAACGGAGTTCAGGGCATGAGGTAGTTGTTGACCTGCCGGATCGACATGGCTCCCTCGCCGACCGCGGATGCCACTCGCTTCACCGACCCGCTGCGCACGTCTCCGGCGGCGAAGACACCGGGCACGCTGGTTTCCAAGAAGACCGGGCGGCGGGCCGTGGCCTGCCCGTTTGCGTCGGCAATGTGATTCGCTGCGTCGCGCCCGGTTTCGATGAAACCGTGGTCGTCGAGCCCGACCGTGCCGGCCAACCACTCGGTGTTCGGGTCCGCCCCAATGAACACGAATAGTGCGCGCGCCTTGATAGACTCGCGCTCGCCGGTCTGATTGTTCTCGGCCACAACGCTTTTCAACGCTTCGTCACCGTGGACTTCGCGGACTTCGGTGTTGAGACGGACCGTCACCCGCGGCTGCTGAACTATCTGGTCGACGAGGTAGCGTGACATGCTCTTGCCGAGGTCGTCCCCCCGCACCAGCAGGTGTACCCGCGACACTTGAGTGGCCAGGAACACCGCCGCCTGCCCGGCAGAGTTACCGGCCCCGACGATAACGACCGGGCCGTCACCACACAGCAGCGCTTCCTGATAGGTAGCGGCGTAATACACGCCGTTACCGTGAAACCCTTCGATCCCCGGGACGGCCAGGCGGCGATAACGTGCTCCGGTAGCCAGCACCGCGGAGCGGCCGACGGCCACGGTGTCGTCGGCGAACACGATCTGGAGCTGTCCGCCGTCGGATTCCAGCCGGGTGGCCTCCGCGGACACTGAGACTCGAGCGCCGAATTTGTTGGCCTGCAGGAACGCCCGTTCGGCAAGGTCAGATCCGGAGATTCCGGCCGGGAAGCCCAGATAATTCTCGATGCGCGACGACGTGCTGGCCTGGCCGCCGACCGCGATTCGCTCTATCGTCGACGTCCGCAACCCGTCCGAAGCGCCGTACACTGCAGCACCCAGACCGGCCGGACCGGCGCCGACCACGATGAGGTCGCGTTCGTCGCTGATGACGTCCGGCACGGCGAGACCGACCACCCGGGCAAGCTCGACATTGCTGGGATTGCGCAGCACTCTGGTGCCCCAGATCACTACCGGCGTGTCCTCGGGCGGAATGCCGAAACGGCGCAGCAGCTGCTCAGCGCCGCGATCACTTTCCAGATCCAGCCATCGGTGTGGTAATCGGTTGCGGGCGGCGAACTCTCGCAGACGGGCGGAGTCGGGCGAGAAGCACGACCCGATAATCCGGAACCCGACGCCCTGCCCGATCAACAGGGAACGGCGCACCAGGTATGCACGCAAAACCAGGTCGCTGAGAACTTGGTCGTGGGCGACGAGAGCACGCACGCGGCCGGTGGTAACCGCCAACACCTCACCCTCGACCACGACGATCGCGGTGTAGAACGCCGGCTGGCCTTCCAGATCGCCCAATTCCCCGAGGAACCTACCGGGTCCGTGCACGCGCAGCACTCGTCTCTCACCGGAGTCATCATCGGCGACGATCGCGACTTTGCCCGACAAAATCACAAACAACTCGTCGGATCGCGTCCCCTCGCGAATCAGGATTTCGTCAACGCCGACACGCCGCCTGGTACCGCCGGGGAGCAATGTCGCGATCTGGTCCTCGGTCAGCCGTGGGTATGCACCGTACAGGTCTGGGGTCTCCTCCCACTCCTGGGTGCCCTCGACCGGTGACTCGACGGACGTGACGTCAGGCACGTCAGCCACCTCAGACATAGATTTCGTGGACATAACACCAGCGCCATGATTCACCGGGCTCGAACGACTGGACAATAGGATGGCCCACGGTGTGCGCGTGTTTGCGGGCGTGGCGCATCGGAGACGAGTCGCAACATCCGACGTGCCCGCAGCTGAGACACAGCCGAAGATGCACCCACGGGGTGTGCAGACGCAAACATTCCTCGCAGCCATCGGGAGTTCTGGGAGTGACACGGCGGATGGCCGCCAAGTCGGGGTCGGCGAATGCCGACGTCATGAGTGCTCCTCCTTGGTTGTCGTTAACATCGCCTGGTCAACCCAATCACGCAGTGCAGCAACGGGTGCGGCGCCCGACCGACGCGCCAGCAGCTGGCCGTGGTCGATGAGCAACAGGGTCGGAACCGCACGTACGCTGAAGCGCTGTGAGATCGTCGGTGCCGAGTCCACGTCCACCTTCACGAGTTTGAGGTTGCCTGCCCGCTCGCGGGCCAGCTGTTCCAGCGCCGGGCTGACCATCCGGCACGGCCCACACCACGTGGCCCACAAGTCGACAACCACTGGAACCGCGGACTTCTCAACGATCTCAGCGAAATCGAGGTCGCCCGCATCGACCACCCACGGCAGCCAGCGATGGCAGTTGGCGCAGCGCGGTTTACCGTCGGCGGCCGCCGGCACCCGGTTGCGTTTTCCGCAATTCGGGCACACAACTGTGGTGCTCTTCATGACCTGCCGCCTCTACGCCGCAACGGCGTTCTCGGCGTAACTGACCGCGAGTTCGCCGCCGTCGACTCTGACCCGGATCTTGCCGCCGGCGCTGATGTCGCCGCGCATCAACGCACGACCGATCTTGGTCTCGACCTCGTGGGCGATATAGCGACGCAGCGGTCGTGCGCCGTACACCGGGTCGAAGCCATGTTCGGCGATCAGCCGACGAGCTTCCGGTGTGATCTCCAACTCGATCTGCCTTTGCGCCAAGCGGTCTCGCAGCTCCTGCAGCTGTAGCTCAACGATTTGTTCTATCTGGGATAGCGCCAACGGCGTGAACAACACAATGTCGTCAACCCGGTTGAGGAACTCGGGCCGGAAGTGCGCACGCAGTTCGGCCATCACCAGGTCGCGGGCGTCAGGCTTGATCTCGCCCTCGGCGGTTACCCCGTCGAGCAGATAGTGCGAGCCGATATTGGACGTCATGATGACGACGGTGTTGCGGAAGTCAACCTGGCGTCCCTGCGCGTCAGTGAGCCGACCGTCGTCAAGCAACTGCAACAGTGCGTTGAAAACATCGGCATGCGCCTTCTCGATCTCATCGAAAAGTACGACCGAGTAAGGCTTGCGCCGTACCGCCTCGGTGAGCTGGCCGCCCTCGTCGTACCCGATATACCCCGGTGGTGCACCGACCAAGCGGCTGACGGTATGGCGTTCCTGGTATTCGCTCATGTCCAGGCGCACCATGTTGTCCTCGCTGTCGAACAGGGCGGCCGCCAGCGTCTTCGCCAGTTCGGTCTTGCCGACACCAGTGGGCCCGAGAAAGATGAACGAGCCGATCGGCCGGCGCGGGTCCCGGATTCCCGATCGGGCCCTGATCACCGCGTCGGCGACGAGTTGCACCGCCTCGTCCTGGCCGATCACCCGTTCGTGCAGGATTTCGTCCAGCCGCAAGAGTTTCTCGCGTTCGCCCTCCTGCAGGCGGGCCACCGGTATCCCGGTCCAGGCGGCCACGATTTCGGCGATCTCCTCGGCGGTGACCACTTCACGCAGCAGTGGCCGCTCCCCCTGCTTGGCCTTGAGCTGGTCTTCGGCCGCTTGCAGCTTACGTTCGAGGTCCCTGATCTGCCCGTACCGCAACTCGGCTGCCCGGTTGAGGTCGTAGTTGCGCTCGGCTTCCTCGGCCTCATGCCGCAGTTGCTCCAGCTGTCCCCGCAATTCCTGCACCCGCCGGATCGACTGTCGCTCGGCATCCCACTGCGCGTGC
>DASXJI010000449.1:0-3575 GCA_036497495.1 Mycobacterium sp. | reverse complement strand
CAGGCCTCAAAAGGGTGGTGTTTCATAGTCGCCGGGTGGTTCGGGGCCAACTATGGCCGGTCGGCGAGCTTGCCGCAGTAGTCGGTTGTGTCGACGTTCGTCGGCGACGTAACGGGCGCGATTCTGGGCGCGCGTGCGGCGCCGTTTAGGCATCATCGCGGTGTGGTCGGTGCGGTGCGGCCGGCGCGGAATGGGGTCGAGGGCACCGGTGGGGGCGCACAGACTCGGGAACAGAAAGGCGCTGCCGGGGGTGGTGATGTAGGTCTGCCCCGCTGGTGATGTCCATATCACCGTGCCGTCGGGCAGTTGTTGGTCAGACCAGCCCCAGAACGTTTTGATCAAATGATGCAGGCGGCAAAGGCATTTGAGGTTGGACGCGTGCGTTGGCCCGCCATCCGCGCGGGGGATGGTGTGGTCAACATCGCAGCGCACTGCGGGACGATCGCAGCCGGGGAACCGGCACGTCAGGTCCCGGCAGCGGACGAAGTCGGTCAGGGCCTGCGACGGAACATAGCCCGGCTCTGGCGGCGCGTCGCCGGGATGTATCAGCGGCCGAACCTTGGCCGATTGAGCAAGTTCGGCGATCAGATCCGCCGGGATCAGCGCGTCGCTGCCGATCATCGAGCCCGGTTCCTGCCCTCGGCCCTCGACACTGTCTTGCTTGGCCACGACATGTATGACCACAGCTGAGGACCCTGGGCTACTGGCTGCCGGGCAGTGCGGTTGTCCGCAGCGACATGCCAGCCGGTCGGCTCCGACGGTCAAGGCCGCCAGCGCATCGGCGCGGCGCTGGTTGCGAGTACGCGGATCCGCGTCACACACCGTGGCAGCCAACGCATCCAGCCGGGCATCCAGCGCGTGTGCATCAGGGGACAGCAGTCTGCCGAACACCTCCGTCAAGCCGTTCCCGCTGTCGAAAATCGACAATTCACGCTCGGCTTGACGCTCTCGTCGACGCCGCACCGCGTCAAGATCGGCGCGGGCGACAATGCGG
Source organism: Mycobacterium sp. (assembly GCA_036497495.1). Classification (GTDB taxonomy): domain Bacteria; phylum Actinomycetota; class Actinomycetes; order Mycobacteriales; family Mycobacteriaceae; genus Mycobacterium. The sequence goes on along the minus strand of DASXJI010000449.1, from coordinate 2,581 downwards.
TCCACCGCCGCGGCAAACGCGCTCTGGGTCATCGCCGGCCAACGTTGGGCCTTGGCAGCCAACTCGCTGTCCACGGTGGCCATCACCTCAACATCGGTGATCAGATCGGTCCGATAAACGATTGTCTGGAATGCCCGATAGTCGACATCGCCGGCCTGCAGCAGGGCCCCCACTCTGGGAAGGCGGGTTCGCATGGCGCGGGCGTAGTACAAGTAGCTGGTTGCCAGCGCCTGGCTGATGCACAGCGCGGCGGCGATCTCTGCAGCCACCGCCTCCTGGGTGTCGGTGCACCACGTCTGGCGTTCGCCAAGCAGGCGCAACCGCAACGCGTCCAATTCGCCGATCACCGCCAAACGCTGACCAGCAGCTTTGTTCTCGACGCGGCTAGCCGCACGAATCCGATCCACCAGCGCCGCAGTCTGCGGCGTGGCTCGGGGATGCCGCCGCTCGAATACGGCATTCAACCGGGCGACCGATTCGGGCGACGGAACGTGTCCTTCGAACATGGGTTCGATTATGCCAGTGCCCGCCGACAAGGCGTGCCTCTACACTGGCCCGGTGGCCCCGACCTTCACCGACGTCGCCAAGGCGCAGTATGTCCTGCTGACCACGTTCACCAAGGACGGTCGGCCCAAGCCCACCCCGATCTGGGCCGCCAACGACGGCGATCGCCTGCTGATGATCACCCAGGCAAAGTCGTGGAAGGTCAAGCGGATTCGCAACACGCCGCGCGTCACCCTGGCGATCTGCGACATGCAGGGACACCCGAAAAGCGAGGCCATCGACGCGACCGCGACCATCCTGGACGCGTCGCAGACCGGTCTCGTCTATGACGCGATCGGCCGCGAGTACGGCATTGTCGGGAAGGTGTTCAACCTGTTCAGCAAGCTGCGCGGCGGCATGAAGAACAACGTCGGCCTGGAAGTACGCCCAGCGACGATGCGGGCCGAGTAGCGGCCTGAGGAGGAGGCGGGCAGTTAAACCAAGCCCAGCCCGAATCAGCTGTGCAGGTGTTCGCCGAAGAACGCAAAGACGCGCGTCCACGCATCGTCGGTGGCTTCCTGGTTGTAGCCGAATCCGGCGATGCGCAGCAGCGGTTGGGCGGGAAGTTTGTTGGCGAAGCTGTGCCCGACCTTCGGATAGGACTTGATGTCGTTGGTAATGCCTTTGTCGTCGAGGACTCGCTGCAGCTTCTCCGGAGCCCCTCTGCCGGTCAGGTCCCGGCCGCCGAAGCTGGCGACTATCGGGCAGGCTCCGTCGAGGGTTTCACTCAACTCGCGGGGGAGCGGCACGCCGTAGAACGGTGCTGAGGCAGCAAAACCCTTGGGCGACATGACCAATGCGAACTGTCCGCCCATGCAGAACCCGGCAACGCCGACGCGGCCGCTGCAGTCCGGTAGGGCCTGGAGGTGGTCGCGGGCGGCCAGCACGTCGTCCAGCGCGCGTCCGCGCTTGGTCAGCAGTTCGCGCATCACCTTGGTGATGCATCGCGCCCAGCCGCCGCGGGCGAACAGATTCGGCGTCAGCGCGACATATCCCGCGGCGGCGACATGACGGTTGATCGACTCTTTGTCCGGTCCGTAGCCGAGCGCGTCGTGAATGATCACCACGCCGGGCCACGGACCCGGGCCGTCGGGGACGTCGAGCAGGGCATCGATCGGGCCGGCCGGGGTGTCGATCTCGATTGTCGTCACGAGGCCATCTAACCGTGCGACGACGGTCCGCGGAACTCCGGTGACCGTCCGCGACGTTGCCATCTCATGGTGTCGAGACTGTTTCTGGTCTATGTGATCGCCGAGCTCGCCGTGGTGATGGCGCTGGCGTCGACGATCGGGCTGGGGTGGACTCTGTTGCTGCTGTTGGCCGCTTTCGCCGGGGGGCTGGCGCTGGCCGGCTCGCAACTCAGAGCCCAGCTCGCGCGGCTGCGATCCGGGTTGAGCGCTGACCAGCCGCGACTGGCCGCCGACACCATGGCAGTCGCAGTGGGAACGCTGCTGATGGTGGTGCCAGGCCTGGTGAGCAGCGCCGCGGGACTATTGCTGTTGCTGCCCCCGACGCGCGCTGCCGCGCGCCCGGTGCTGGGCGCGATGGCTGTCCGCGGCATGGGTCGGCGGTTCCCGCTGATCACCGTCGCGACCGTCGGGGCCGACCGATTCGACCATCGACCGCGGGCCGACTACATCGACGGCGAGGTCATCAACGTCACCGAGGTCGACCCGCCGGCTCTGCCGTTGCGGCCTGAGTAACCCCTCCACCAACCCCGTAGGTTTTGCGGCGTGACTAACGTCTCGACCACTCTGCTGCTCAACGGCCGGGTGCACAGCCCGACCCATCCCGACGCCTCCGCGATGGCGGTGCGCGACGGCACCGTGGTGTGGCTGGGCAGTGACGACGTTGCTCGAGAAGAGTTCGCCGGCGCTTACGTCATCGATCTCGAAGGTGGCTTCGTCGCGCCGGCATTCGTCGACAGCCACATCCACCTCACCGCGACCGGGCTGACCCTCACCGGTCTGGACCTGCGGGCGTCGACATCGCGATCACACTGCCTGCAGCTGATCGCCGACTACGGTGCGGCGCACCC
>DASXJI010000448.1:0-3602 GCA_036497495.1 Mycobacterium sp. | reverse complement strand
CTGATCTTCGCGATCATGCTGGTGATCACCCGCAGCGTGGTCGCCGCCCTGGTCATCGTCAGCACGGTGGCTGCCTCGCTGGGCACCGCATGTGGACTGTCCGTGTTGCTGTGGCAAGACATCCTGGGACTCGGCTTGCAGTGGGTCGTGATCCCCCTGTCGATCGTGATCCTGCTCGCCGTGGGTTCGGACTACAACCTGCTGGTGGTCTCGCGGCTCAGGGAGGAGATCCACGCCGGCCTCAACACCGGCATCATCCGCGGCATGGGCGCCACCGGGCGCGTGGTCACCGCCGCCGGCCTGGTGTTCGCGTTCACCATGATGTCGATGATCGTCAGCGACCTGCGGGTGGTCGGCCAGCTGGGCATGACCATCGGCATGGGCCTCCTGGTCGACACGCTCATCGTGCGATCGTTCATGACCCCCTCGATCGCCGCAGCGCTGGGACGCTGGTTCTGGTGGCCATTGAACACCTTCAAGATCGTGGAGAGAGGCGGTCCCGCATCCGACGCGAACACCGCGCCGATTTCAAAGCCGGCGATGGTGGGCTAGTCGGACCGCGCGCAGCGGAAATAGTCCACCGTGCGGGCCACGCCGTCGTCGAGCCGTACCTGTGGGCGCCAGCCCAAAACCCGTTCGGCCAAACCGATGTCGAGGCTGGTGCCGCTCAACTGGCTCGGGCCGGCCATCAGCCTGGTGCTGCAACTGCTGGCCCTGTTGAGCAGTCTGTACGTGATCCTGGGCTGGCGGCCGGTGCTGCTGGTTCCGCTGACCTTTGCGCTGGTATTTCACATGAGTTCTTGTGAGCCCTCCCAGCTAATTTCAAAGCGTATCTAAGTTCGGCTAGCCTTTAACCCAGAACGGGGTTGGTCAGACACCACAACACGATCGGAAGGCTCTCCGATGACTTCTCGTCGACTCACCTGTCTGCTGGCCACTGCTGCCGGCGGTTTGTTCGGAGTCGTGCTCCTCTCGGACGCCGTTGCCGTCGCCGACAACGTCGACATCGGGGCGCTGGCCGATGCTTTCGATGCGGACGCTTACACCCTCGATCCGGCCGGACCGCAAACAGTGACCGGTCTGTACAACATCTTCACTGCGCCGCCCGGCGTCAACGGAAGCATCCAAGGCTATGGGCAGTTCGACGTCATCGGAAACAATTCCGATGACCCGGTCGGAAATTTCCACGCCTACGTGTCAACCGTTCCCTATCTTGGGACCCGCACCGATCTTGCGAACGAAGAGATCGCGACCAGCCAGGTCCTCTACGTCAGCCCCGACGTGCCGGGATACGAAGATCCCACCGGAATAGCACCCATCGCGGGATCGGTGATCAGTACCACGCACAGTTTCGGCGGCCTATTCAGCAATGTGTACTCCGCCGTACCTTCGGGGGATACCACCACCATCACGGACATCCTGAAGACTCCGTTCGGCAACATCGACCTGTCCCAACTCGTCAATGTCCTCAGGATCGACGCAGTTAACGTGCCGTCCGTGCTACCCAACGGGATCACCGCGACCAGCGACCCAGTCATCACCGCCGTCAGCGGAGTTCCGCCGTTCACCATCGACCACCAGGGCTATCAGTCATTTCAATACGGTGAAAATCCAGATGCAACCTTCAACGCCGTCGAGACCACCACAACTGACGGAGTCGGTTTCCACACCGAAGCCTTCCTTGTCACCGAACAAACGGGTACCGCAGACTCGCTGCCGATCGGATCGGTCTACAACAGCATCGATTTCTACAACCTGTCGAACGTTTACTCCTCGATTCCACAACCCGACGGCACCGACGAAGTCACAGATATTCTGACCAACACCAATACTGGTCAATCTCTTGATCTTTCGCCCATATTCTTTCCCTATGACGCGTCCGCCGGCCTCGACGACGGCTCGCTGTTACGACCTATTTCGTTTGGCGACGACATCATCAAAGCCGCACCCGACGCGGAGTTGACCTACACCGGAATCAACGGTCTCCCACCGGGAAACTTTTCGATTCAGGGGGTAGGCCTGTTCGGCGTTTACGATGGCGGCACCGACACTCCGTCGTCGACCTTCGAAGCCGACGTGACCACCGTCCAGCCGATGTTCGTCAGCTCCTACACTGAGACGCTACTCGTCACTGATTCGCCGGACCCAGCATTGCCAGAAGGCTCGATAATCGACTTCACCTCATTGGGTCTCGGTTTCGAGAACTTTTACACCGACCTGCCCGGGTTGGGCCCGGACGGTCAGAACCTCATCACCGATACCTTCGTGACCCCGTTCGGCAACCTGGATCTTTCCTGGCTGTACGCCGGCTTGGACGCTTCCGCGGGACTTACCCCGGCCGAGGGCCTGGCGTCGTTCGCGGACCAGCCGTGGCTTGACCTGTTCGACACCGTGTTCGGATTGTGACGGTCAGCTCGCTATCCGGACGACGCCTGCCGGAAATAGTCCACCGTGCGGGCCACGCCGTCGTCGAGCCGTACCTGTGGGCGCCAGCCCAAAACCCGTTCGGCCAAACCGATGTCGAGGCGGGACCGCTTGAGGTCGCCCAGCCGCGGCGGGTGGAATTCCGGGTCGTCGGGCGCACCGACCGCGGCGGCCACCGCTGAATGCAGCTGCCGGTCCGAGGTTTCCACGCCGGTGCCGACATTGAAGCGCTGTCCACCGCCGTCTGCGCCCGACGCCTTGACGAACGCGTCCACCACGTCGTCGACGAACACATAATCACGGGTGTTGGAACCGTCGCCGAACACCTTGGTGGGCTTGCCCGACAGCAGCGCCTGCGCGAAGATCGCCACCACGCCGGCCTCGCCGTGCGGATCCTGGCGTGGCCCATAGACATTGGCCGGTGCGATGTGGGAGCACTCCAGACCGTAGAGATGCCTGAACGTGTTGAGGTAGATTTCGCCGGCCACCTTGCCCGCGGCATACGGCGACGCCGGGTCGGTGGGCACGGCCTCACTGGTGGGGTAGGTCGGCGGCGTCCCGTAGATCGATCCGCCCGAGGAGGTGTGCACGAACTTGCGCACTCCGGTCAGCCGCGCGGCTTCAGCAAGACGCACGGTGCCGATCACGTTGACCGACGCGTCGAATTGCGGGTCGGCCACCGAGCGCCGCACATCGATCTGGGCGGCCAGGTGGAACACCACTTCGGGGCGATGCTCGGCGAGGATCGCCGACAGATCGGCGTTGACGATATCGGCCTCGACGAAGGCGAACTCGGGGTTGCCGACCAGGTGCTCGAGGTTGGTAGCCCGCCCGGAGGCGTAGTTGTCCAAGCCGACGACGTGATGCCCGTCGCTCACCAACCGGTCGACTAGCGTCGACCCGATGAACCCGGCAGCCCCGGTGACCAGTGCGCGCACCGGCCCACCATACCGACGGGCCGCCGGGATACCCAAGGTGGCGCTGGCCACGGCGGTGCTGGTCGCGGTGCAGCTGCTGATCCGCGGGGTGCTGGCGTTTCGCGGCTACTTTTACTGGGACGACCTGATCCTGGTCGGCCGGGCCGGCACCCATAGCCTGCTGTCGCCGTCGTTTCTGTTCGACGACCATGACGGCCACGTCATGCCGGCCGCGTTCCTGGTCGCCGGCGCCATCACCCG
>DASXJI010000447.1:0-3878 GCA_036497495.1 Mycobacterium sp. | reverse complement strand
CCGAGTTCGGCCAGCCGGGCCGACGCGCTCACTTCGGGCGCTTCAGATATGCGACGTGCTGCTCACCGGTCGGGCCTTGCAGCACGGAGACCAGCTCCCATCCGTCGGCGCCCCACTGGTCGAGGATTTGCTTGGTGGCGTGGGTCAGCAGCGGGACCGTTGCGTACTCCCATGTTGTGGGTTGGCTCATATCCCGAGCTTATCGGCAGGCCGATCGCGCGATCTGGCGCCCGGCGACGATGCGCTCTGCGGAGCAGAGCGAGGAGGAGCTGGGCTAACTGGCTAGCATGCAGGGGTGGGGACCACATCGAGCGGCGGCAGCAACGTCGGCTGGCCATCGCGATTGTCGAAGGCGCGTCTGCATTTCGTGACCGGCAAGGGCGGCACCGGTAAATCGACGGTTGCGGCCGCGCTGGCGCTGTCCCTGGCGTCCGGCGGGCGCAAGGTGTTGCTCGTCGAAGTCGAAGGGCGCCAAGGGATTGCGCAACTCTTCGATGTGCCGCCGCTGCCCTACAAGGAGCTCAAGATCGCGACGGCCGAACACGGTGGCCAGGTCAACGCGCTGGCAATCGACATTGAGGCCGCCTTTCTGGAATACCTCGACATGTTCTACAACCTCGGGATCGCCGGCAAGGCGATGCGTCGCGTCGGCGCGATCGAGTTCGCGACGACGATCGCTCCGGGCCTGCGGGATGTCTTGCTCACCGGCAAGATCAAGGAGTCGGTGATCCGGACCGAAAAAGGGACCAAGAACCCGGTCTACGACGCGATCGTCGTCGACGCGCCGCCGACCGGTCGCATCGCGCGCTTCCTGGACGTCACCCGGGCGGTGTCCGACCTGGCCAAAGGTGGCCCGGTCTACTCGCAGGCCGAGGGCGTGGTGAAGATCCTGCATTCCGACCAGACGGCGATCCACCTGGTCACCCTGCTGGAGGCGCTGCCGATGCAGGAGACCAAGGAAGCCATCGACGAGTTGCAGGAGATGGGGCTGCCGATCGGTGCGGTGATCGTCAACCGCAACATCCCCACCTATCTGCAGCCCGACGATCTGGCCAAAGCAGCCGAAGGCGATGTCGACGCCGACGCGGTGCGGGCTGGCCTGGCCGCCGCCGGAATCAAGCTCGGCGACGAGGACTTCGCGGGCTTGCTCACCGAGACCATCCAGCACGCCACCCGGATCACCGCACGCGCATCGACCGCCGAGCAACTCGACGAGCTGAAGGTGGCGCGGCTGGAGCTGCCGACCATCGCCGACGGCGTCGACCTCGGCAGCCTCTACGAGCTGTCGGAATCGCTTGCGCAGCAAGGAGTTCGATGAGCGCCACACCGCCGGTTCTGGATATCGCCAGCATTCTCGAGGACACCTCCAACCGAGTCGTGGTGTGCTGCGGCGCGGGTGGGGTGGGTAAGACCACCACCGCAGCTGCGATGGCTCTGCGCGCGGCGGAATACGGCCGCACCGTGGTTGTGCTGACGATCGACCCGGCCAAGCGGCTGGCGCAGGCGTTGGGCATCAGCGATCTCGGCAACTCGCCGCAGCGCGTGCCACTCGCCCCCGAGGTGCCCGGTCAGCTCTTCGCGATGATGCTCGACATGCGTCGCACGTTCGACGAGATGGTGATCCAGTACTCCGGACCCGATCGCGCACAAGCGATTCTGGACAATCAGTTCTATCAAACGGTTGCCACCTCGCTGGCCGGCACACAGGAGTACATGGCGATGGAAAAGCTCGGCCAATTGCTGGCCGAGGACCGCTGGGATCTGGTCGTCGTGGACACCCCGCCGTCGCGCAACGCGTTGGACTTTCTCGATGCACCCAAACGACTGGGCAGCTTCATGGACAGCCGGCTCTGGAAACTGTTGCTGGGGCCCGGGCGTGGGATCGGGCGACTGGTGACCGGCGCCGTCGGTTTGGCGATGAAGGCGCTGTCGACCGTCCTCGGTTCGCAGATGCTGTCCGACGCCGCGAGTTTCGTGCAGTCCCTGGACGCCACCTTCGGCGGCTTCCGCGAGAAGGCCGACCGTACCTACTCGTTGCTCAAGCGGCGGGGCACGCAATTCGTGGTGGTGTCGGCGGCCGAACCGGATGCGCTGCGCGAGGCGTCGTTCTTCGTCGACCGGCTTTCTCAGGAGAACATGCCGCTGGCCGGGCTTATCTTGAACCGCACGCATCCGATGTTGTGCTCGTTGCCGGTGGAACGCGCCATCGACGGGGCCGAGACAATTGAGAGCAACGGCGCGAACGCCTTGACCAAAGCCGTCTTGCAGATCCACGCCGACCGCGCAGCGACGTCCAAGCGAGAGATCCGGCTGCTGTCCCGATTCACCGGGGCCAACCCCCACGTGGCGATCGTCGGCGTGCCATCACTGCCGTTCGACGTCTCCGATCTGGAGGCACTACGTGCGATCGCCGACCAAATGACTTTGGTCGGTTGACGATGCGGGCCGGAACGGCCCGCTGAGGAGACCGCCGACCAGGCTTCGGTCGGCTAGGAATTGCGAGCTGTTAGCCGACGCTGCGGTGCTTGCGCTGGGTGCTGAAGAACTCCGCCCAGGACACCACTTCGGGGTGCTGCTTGAGCAGCGCCCGACGCTGACGTTCGGTCATCCCACCCCACACGCCGAACTCGACACGGTTGTCCAGCGCATCAGCGCCGCACTCCAACATCACCGGGCAGTGCCGGCAGATGACCGCGGCCTTGCGTTGTGCAGCCCCCCGGACAAACAGCTCATCGGGGTCAGCGGCCCGGCATAGCGCCTTGGAAACCCAAGCGATCCTTGACTCCGCCTCAGCCCCAAACGGAATGGTGGCTGCAGGTGCTGCTGCGGTCGTCTTGTGCGCCGCGGTTTGAATACCTGACACCAGCGATTCCCCTTCGCTCTTGCCACCGGTGTGGCGCCCACTGCGTGATCCAGAACCCGATGCGACGTGTGCCACACTGTGCCGGTCGGTGTTACCTGTATCTCATTGTGTGGATAAGCTACGTGGTCAGGTACCAATTACGCAACATTCTTTGACCCCCTTTTTTGGGACGACCGTGCAATCCGATCATGAAGGGGACTCCGGAACCGGCGAATTAGGCGTGTAATAGCCTACTGAGCTGCGGCTGAGAGAAACCTGAGGTGCGGCGATCGAAGAAGGTGTCCGCGTCGACCACTCGCGCAGACTTCCGTCGCAGCGCCGCTAGTGTAGTTGCCATGTCGGAGCGCCCCGCGACCGCGGTCACCATCGCCAAGCTCGCCGGATGCTGCCTACTCGCCAGCATCATCGTCGCCGCCATGCTGTTCCCCGTCGCTGGTGGCATCGGGCTGGCGTCCAACCGGGCCTCCGAAGTCGTTGGCAACGCATCGGCGCAACTTCTCGAGGGCGACGTCCCTGCGGTGACCACGATGGTGGACGCCAAGGGCAACACCATCGCCTGGTTGTACTCGCAGCGCCGGTTCGAGGTGCCCAGCGACAAGATCGCCAACACTATGAAGCTGGCCATCGTCTCGATTGAGGACAAGCGATTCGCCGAGCACAACGGCGTCGACTGGAAGGGCACGCTGACCGGCCTGGCCGGCTACGCCTCGGGCGACGCCGACACCCGCGGTGGCTCCACGATCGAGCAGCAGTATGTAAAGAACTACCAATTGCTGGTGATCGCACAGAGCGACGCCGAAAAGCGTGCAGCGATCGAGACGACTCCCGCGCGCAAACTGCGCGAGATCCGGATGGCGCTCACTTTGGACAAGACCTTCACCAAGCCGGAGATCCTGACCCGTTACCTCAACCTGGTGTCGTTCGGTAACAACGCCTTCGGCGTGCAGGACGCGGCGCAGACGTATTTCGGCGTCAATGCCGCGGACCTGAACTGGCAGCAGGCCGCCCTGCTCGC
>DASXJI010000446.1:0-4471 GCA_036497495.1 Mycobacterium sp. | reverse complement strand
CGGCCGGCCTCGGTGGCGATGTCGGCGATGGTGGTGGCCAGGACGCCCTTGCGGGCGATGACGGTCCGGGCGGCGGCGTCGATGGCGGCCTGCGTTTGACGGCCGCGGTGGGTCGGTAGCGGCGCACGATGGGTGGGCGAGTCGGACACAGTCGACACCGACGGGCCTCCTTCGTCGTGGCTGGGATCCCTTCGATCCGGAACGGCGCTGCTCTGGAATAGACCTGAAACTGATGTTAGGTTCAGATTCGGATCTCCGCCACGGAACCAGCCAAGCGCCATGCCGACGGACGGGAGCCCGGGGATGATCAAACCGCACAACCCGAATTCCGAATTCGAACTCGGCGGCATCAACCATGTCGCGCTGGTGTGCTCGGACATGTCCCGCACGGTGGACTTCTACAGCAATGTCCTCGGTATGCCGTTGATCAAATCGCTGGACCTGCCCGGCGGTGCCGGACAACACTTCTTCTTCGACGCCGGCAACGGCGACTGCGTCGCATTCTTCTGGTTCGCCGACGCCCCGGACCGAGTGCCGGGCCTGTCGTCGCCGGCCGCCATCCCAGGTATCGGCGAGATCACCAGCGCGGTGAGCACCATGAATCACCTAGCGTTCCACGTGCCGGCCGAAAAGTTCGACGCCTATCGGCAGCGACTTAAGGACAAGGGCGTGCGGGTGGGGCCGGTGCTCAACCACGACGAGAGCGAACGGCAGGTCGCGGCCACACTGCATCCCGGTGTCTACGTGCGGTCCTTCTACTTCCAGGACCCCGATGGAATAACGCTCGAGTTCGCTTGCTGGATCAAAGAATTCACAGCGAATGACACCCGGACCGTGTCCAAGACGTCCGCCGATCGGCGCATCCAGGCCACCCACTAGGACATCAGTCGCGATACAGGCTCGGGTTGGCCAACTCGTTGACAAGTGACGTGAGCTGGTCGACCAGCTGATCTGGTTTGAGCCGCACGTCGCCGGCCAGCCAGGCGCTGATCGTTTGCGCCACCCCGCCGACCACGAAATGCGCCGCGGCCGTGATCCGGTCGTTGTGCGGAACCTGCAGCGCGTTCCCGGCATGACGGCCGGACAGCATCGCGAACAGCGCGTTGGATTCGACCCGTTTCCGGGCCAGCACGGCGTTGGCCAACTGCACGCTGAACAACAGGCGCCCCACTCGCCGGTCGCCGCCGATCGTGCGGACGATGTTGGTCATGCCCGCGCGAGTCTGCTCCTCCGGCGGTGCGGCGTCGACGACGGCCTGAGTCGTAAAGGCCAGCTCGGCGATCACCGAGTCGAACACCGCGCCAATCAGTTCGTCTTTGTCGGTGAAGCTTTCGTAGAAGTAACGGGCCGCCACACCGGCCTGTCGGCAGACGCCGCGCACAGTCAATTCCGCGGCGTCGTGGCCGCCGAGCAGATCGAGACCGGCCTCTAGCAACCTAGCGCGGCGGGTTGCCAGGCGGTCGGCGGCATCGACACCGCCGTAGGGCCGCGCGCTGGTCGTCGGAGCAGTCGCCATGAATGCCATCTTGACACCGGTACCTGCGGCCTGCAATATCAGGAAACAGGTGTTCTCACAATTAGCGGGCAGGTGAGCGATGACGGTCAGCGAACCGATCAGGCATGTCGAGCGTGCGGTGGGCGAGCTACCGGTCGCCGGGCGTCGACCGCGGCGGACGCCGCAACTCGGTGACACGTTGATGGGAATGGCACTGCTACTGGGCCCGGCCAACGTGATCATGCAGCTGGCCCGGCCCGGTGTGGGGTACGGCGTGATGGAGAGCCGCGTCGAGAGCGGCCGCGTCGACCTGCACCCGATCAAGCGGGCCCGCACCACGTTCACCTATCTCGCCGTCGCGATGGCGGGTACGGACACTCAGAAGGCGGCGTTTCGGCAAGCGGTGGACCGTGCGCACGCTCAGGTGTACTCGACTCCGGACAGCCCCGTGCAATACAGCGCTTTCGACCTCGACCTGCAATTGTGGGTGGCAGCTTGCCTTTACAAGGGCGGGGTCGACTTTTATCGGATGTTCATCGGCGAGATGGACGATCGGGACGCCGATCGTCACTATCAAGAAGCGGTAGCGCTCGGCTCCACGTTGCAGGTGCCGCCGGAGATGTGGCCGGCCGACCGGGCCGCGTTCGACCGTTACTGGAACGAGCAACTCGAGAAGGTCCACATCGACGACGCCGTCCGCAACTACCTGTACCCGATAGCCGTCGGCCGGATACCGGCTCTGCGTCTCCCCGAGTTCGTGCGCCGGCAGCCGGAAAAGTTCGGTCTTCTGCTCACCGCAGGCTTTCTGCCACAACGATTTCGGGACGAGATGCGCTTCTCGTGGGATGCCGCCACACAGCGGCGCTTCGACCGGCTGATCGCCGTGCTGCGTACGGTGAACAACGCGATGCCGCAATTTGTCCGGCGGTTTCCGTTCAACCTGCTGCTGCGCGATGTGGATCGACGGATCAAAGCCGGCGGCCCGCTGGTGTAGCAGCCGAATACCCCCTACCGGGACGGGGTCTTGTTCTACGACACCACGTCGTATTGAATGCCGTCGTGGCTGGATCGGACGACGTAAGCGCGGTGCTGGTCGCGCGTAGGGTCGGTTGGCGTGCGTTCTGAGGACGATAACTGGGACATCACGACGACTGTCGGCGCGACCGCATTACTTGTCGCTACCGCTCGAGCATTGGAGGCGCAGAAGCCCGATCCGTTGGCGGTCGACCCTTTTGCCGAGGTGTTCTGCCGTGCGGTGGGCGGCAACGCTGCCGACGTGTTGGACGGCAAAATCCCTGACCATCAAATCAAATCCCCGGACTGGGGGCAGCATTTCGTCAACTTCCAGGGCGCTCGTACCAGGTACTTCGACGACTACTTCCGCCGAGCCGCAGACGCCGGTGTACGGCAGGTGGTGATCTTGGCCGCCGGCCTGGACTCTCGTGCCTACCGGTTGTCCTGGCCCGATGCTACGACGATCTTCGAGCTGGACCGTCCGCAGGTTCTCGATTTCAAGCGCGAGGTGCTGAGCGAGGAGGGGGCCACGCCCAATGCCGAACGCCGTGAGGTCCCCATCGACCTCCGTGAGGATTGGCCGCAGGCGTTGCGGGACAGTGGTTTCGACCCTGCGAAGCCGTCGGCGTGGATCGCCGAAGGCTTATTGATCTATCTGCCCGTCGCCGCGCGAGAGCAGCTGTTCACCGGGATCGACGCGCTGGCCAGTTCGGGAAGTCATGTTGCAGCGGAAGAAAGCGCGGCGCTGTCTGACGAAGCGTACGAGGCTGCCGTCGCGCGAGAGCGGGCAGCTCGGGCCGAGGGCGACGACCGGTTGTTCTTCCAACTGATCTACAACGAGCAGCACGACCCGGCCCAGCAATGGTTCGACGAACACGGCTGGACTGCGGTCGCGACGCCGCTGGCGGACTATCTCCGCGACGTTGGTCGCCCGGTGCCCGGACCGGATATCGAGGCGGGACCGATGATCGCGGGGAACACTTTGGTCAGGGCGGTCAAAAAATGAGATCCCGATGCCGTACAGTTCTTCGCTAATGACATCCATTTTCATTAAGCCACTGCGGTACGAAGCTGGGAGGTCGAGTAGTCCCCTCGCGCCCAAAAGACGTTCCGGGGCGACGTTCAAGTGGACTGACCTGCAGCGCTTGAGCTTTCGCAGCCGGGTCGGCGAGGCCACGCATCCAGCGAAGACGTGCGTCTCGACACCCAGCTTATGCAATGCTAACTTCGCTCGAAGTTAGCTTAGGCAACACTATGTCTGAAGGGGAGACTGGGCGTGGAAATCGCTGACACCGGCAGTGTCGCCACCCGGCCGACAACTGTCAGGGTGGACGATGACGTAACGAGTCGTTTCGCGACGTGCTGCCGCGCGCTCGGGCTGACTATCTATGAGCGCAAGCGCCCGGCAGACCTGGCCGCCGCCCGCTCCGGGTTCACCGGCCTGGTCCGTATCGCCCACGATCAGGCCGATGCATGGGTCGGGCTGGCCGCCGCCGGCGATCTGTCTCTGCCTGTGCTGGAAGCGATTTCGCACAATGTGGCGACGGCAGGAGTATTGCAACGCCACGTGGAATTGGCCCCGGGCGCGTTGGGCTTCCAGTACGACACCGGTCTGTACCTGAAGTTCCGCGCCACCGAACCCGATGATTTCCACCTTGCCTACGCCGTCGCGCTGGCCGGTGACGGTCGGTTTGCTGCCGCATATCAACTGGTCAGCGATGTCACCCGGCGTCGACCGAGCTCGCGGGAGGCCCGCTGGGTTGGGTCGATCGTCCACTACCGCGCCGAGCGCTGGTCTGACGTCGTCAAACTGCTGTCGCCGATCGTGAACGACCCCAATCTCGACGAGCACTTCGCGCACGCCGTGAAGGTGGCGCTGGGTATTTCGCTGGCACGGCTGGGGATGTTTGCTGCCGCGCTGTCCTACCTCGAGGAGCCGGACGGTCCGGTTGCCGTTGCCGC
>DASXJI010000445.1:0-1840 GCA_036497495.1 Mycobacterium sp. | reverse complement strand
TGGTCCTGGTCGCCGGGATGTTCATGTCCCTGCTCGACACCACGATCGTCAACGTGGCCATCCCGCGGATTCAGACCGACTTCGGCGTGGCCACCGACGACATCCAGTGGATCAGCACCGCCTACACCTTGGCGCTGGGCGTGATCGTGCCGCTGAGCGGTTGGCTCGGCGATCGGTTCGGACTGTCCCGGGTCTACCTGGTCAGCATGCTCGGCTTCGCGGCCGCCTCGACGCTGTGCGGCTTGGCCTGGAACCTCGACAGCCTGATCGCATTCCGGGTCCTGCAGGCGATCCCGGGCGGAATCCTGCCGGTCGCGGCGATGTCGATGGTCTACCGGATCGTCCCACCCGCCCAGATCGGCAGCGCCATGGGGATCTACGGGATCGGCGTCGGGTTCGCCCCGGCGGTCGGCCCGACCCTCGGCGGCTACCTCGTCGAGTACGTCGACTGGCGACTGATCTTCTACATCAACGCCCCGATCGGCCTCATCGGGGCGGCCGCCGCGTACTTCCTGCTCCCGAAGACAGCCCCCACCGCACGGCGCCCGCTGGACTGGTGGGGCTTCGCCACCATCGGCACCGCATTGTTCGCACTCCTGCTGGCCTTCTCCAAAGCACAGGACTGGCACTGGGGCTCCTACCGAATCCTGATGCTCCTCACCGTGGGAGTACTCGCACTGGCCCTGTTCGTGGTCATCGAACTCGAGCTCGACGAACCACTCATCGAACTGCGCGTGCTTCGACACTGGTCATTCGTCAACTCGCTATTACTGATCAGCGTGCTGTCGATCGGCCTACAGGTGATCCTGTTCTACCTACCACTGTTCATGCAGGACAGCCAAGGCATGCAAGCGCTCACCACCGGGCTTGTGATGCTTCCCGAATCACTGGTCATGGTCATACTCATGCCCTTCGCCGGCCGGCTCTACGACAAAATCGGACCCCGCTTGCCCGCCGTCATCGGCCTCGCCATCGCCGCTTACGGCACCTACCTACTCTGCGGAATCAACGCGGACATGACCGAACGGGACGTCGTCATCTGGACCAGCGTCCGCGCCGTCGGCAACGGCCTGGCCCTGATGCCCATCATGACCGCCGGCCTCGCCGCCATCCCCGTCGAAAACTCGAGCTCGGGCAGCACACTCAACAACATCGCGCAACGGGTCTCCGGCTCGCTCGGACTTGCCGTGATGACCGCGATCGCCAGCACCCAACAGAACCAGCTCATGGCTGACCGCTCAGCACTCGTGCAGTCCAACTCCAGCCTGCCCCAGGTCCAACAGGCGGTCAGCGAAGGCACCAGCGCGCTCTACGCGATCTACCAACAACTCCAGATCAAGGTCACGGCCGGCGCCTACAGCGACGTCTTCTACGTCACCGCCATCGTCACCGCGATAGGCGTCGCACTGGCCCTCTTCATGGGCCGGCCACAAATCCCCGCTGCCCCGACACCCATAGAACCGCCCGCGAATCAGACCACCGCGGATTCAACCGCACCATCCACAGACAGCACGTCAGAGGTCCCGACCGAAACGCGCCCGGATCTACGAACCGGTCGCCGTGACGGCCACCTCAGAAATCACCTAGATCGTGTCTAGTGTCCCGCGCCGGAAATTCGTGTGATAAGTCCGGTGATTCAGATGGTGGCTGGCAAGGCGCCGCCCGCAGCTCATACCGGGCGTATTCGCCAGGGCGGCAACGCCGCCAGGCGCCATCTGGGCGCCGGAATTATTGCGCAGATTTCCGGCGCGGGGCGCTAGGACAAGGCCGGAAGCAACGAGTCGCGACGTGGGACACACACGGTGCACGGGGTGAAACCCTCGTCCCGTGCCTCCTCGAG
>DASXJI010000444.1:0-6658 GCA_036497495.1 Mycobacterium sp. | reverse complement strand
GCCGAGATCGCGGCAGTGGCAGAGATCTGCTCCTTGGTCTCGACCTCCTTGGCCGACTTCAGCAGGGTCTCGGTGATCTTCTCGACGGCCTTCTCGATGCCGCGCTTGAGACCCAGCGGGTTGGCGCCGGCCGCAACGTTGCGCAGGCCCTCTTTGACCAGCGCCTGTGCCAGCACGGTGGCCGTGGTGGTGCCGTCACCGGCAACGTCGTCAGTCTTTTTGGCGACTTCCTTGACCAGCTCTGCGCCGATCTTCTCGTAGGGGTCCTCCAGCTCGATCTCCTTGGCGATGGACACACCATCGTTGGTGATCGTGGGAGCGCCCCACTTCTTCTCCAGGACGACGTTGCGGCCCTTGGGACCCAACGTCACCTTTACCGCGTCGGCGAGGGCGTTAAGGCCCCGCTCGAGGCCGCGACGGGCCTCTTCGTCGTACGCAATTGTCTTGGCCATTGCGAAGTGATTCCTCCGATTGGGGATGACACGTCTGTGGTCGGTGCAGTGCCCGCGACGGACGGCTTGGGTGTCTCCGCTGACGCGGCCCGTACCTCACCGTCCCGACCTAGCACTCACCGGTCGGGAGTGCCAGTGTCATTTTTAGCACTCGACCATATCGAGTGCAAGGAGAGGTCACCCTTATCGCGACGGGCGTAAGCCGTCGATGACGACGTCGGTCACTCGCCCGGCCCGCGCCTTGTCATAGCCCTGCATGGCCTGGCAGCCGACCAGGATTGCCTTGATCTCGGGAACGTCGACGTCGGCGCGCACCGTCCCGGCGCGTTGCGCGGCCACCAGCAGCTCGCCGAGCAGACCGCGAAACGCGCCTTCGGCGTCGGGCGCCACGGAGTCGACGTCGATGCCCAGCCCACCGAGGGCCTCGACCAGGCCCTGATCGGTGGCACCCCAATCCAGCACCATCGACCGCAGAAACGCGAACAGCGCCTCCTTGGGTCCGGGCTCGTCCAGCAGCGCGCGCCCTTCGGTGATGATGTGCTGCAGCCGGCTCTCGACCACCGCCCCGAACAGGTCTTCCTTGGTCGGGAAATGTCGGTAGACGGTTCCGGCGCCGACGCCGGCGCGCCGGGCGATCTCGTCGATGGGAACCGACAAGCCCTCGGCCGCGAATGTCTGGTAGGCGGTTTCGAGCACCCGGGCGCGATTGCGGGCCGCGTCGGCGCGCAGCGGCTTGGCGGGTTGCGCCATCGTTCACCCCTCCCAGTTGACAAAGCGGGGCGTACGTTCCGTATAGTTGAGCCAACCGGAGCATACGCCCCGTTTACCTTACAGCTCAGGGAGCTTTCCATGGCTAAGTGGACAACCGCCGACATTCCCGACCAGACCGGTCGTGTCGCCGTCATCACCGGGTCGAACACTGGACTCGGCTACGAAACCGCGGCCGCGCTGGCCGCCAAGGGGGCACACGTCGTGATGGCGGTGCGCAACCTGGACAAGGGCAAGGACGCCGCCGCACTCATCCACCGGAGCAGTCCCAACGCCCACGTGGCGCTGCAGGAACTCGACTTGACGTCGCTGGACTCGATCCGCGCCGCCGCGGAGCAGCTCCGCGCCACTCACGACCATATCGACCTGCTGATCAACAACGCCGGGGTGATGTACACGCCGAAGTCGCACACCAAGGACGGCTTCGAGATGCAGTTCGGCACCAACCACCTGGGCCACTTCGCCTTCACCGGTCTGCTGCTGGATCGGCTCTTGCCGGTCGCCGGTTCCAGGGTCGTGACGATCAGCAGCATGGGCCACCGAATCCGCGCCGACATCCACTTCGACGATCTGCAGTGGGAACACAGCTACAACCGGGTCTCGGCGTACGGGCAGGCCAAGCTGGCCAACCTGTTGTTCACCTACGAACTGCAACGACGGCTCGCTCCCCATGGCACCACCATCGCCGTGGCCGCCCACCCCGGCGGCTCGAATACAGAGCTGATGCGCCACCTGCCTGAATGGGCTGCCTCCGTCTACCCCGTGATCGCACCGATATTGCAAGACGCGGCTATGGGCGCCCTTCCGCAACTGCGGGCAGCGACCGACCCGGCGGTGCTCGGCGGGCAGTACTACGGGCCCGACGGCCTCGGCCAGACCCGCGGCTATCCCAAGGTCGTGGGCTCCAGCAAGAAGTCGCACGATGCCGAGCGGCAGCGCCGGCTGTGGGCGGTGTCCGAGGAGCTCACTGGCGTCACGTATCCCGTCGGCTAACCCAAGTCGAGCAACTGCTCGTAGAAACCGCCGAACCGCCGCAGCGGGTCGATCAGATGGATCTCGAGGATCCAGTGGCAGCGCCGACCGCTGGGGTCGGCGCGCCGCATCGGCTTGGTCGACCCAGGCATGATGTACCACTCGGTGGCGGTCCCGGCGATCTTCTTATGCGGGAATTCCCCGACCAGATGGCCGGCGATGTGGCTGCCCCAGCCAAACCCCTCGGCACGGGCGGCCTCGACGGAGGCGTCGAACAACTCGGCGCCGGTAACGTCGGGGTGGTTCTCGAAATAGTCGCGACCGGCCTGCCAAACCCGGGGCAGGGCATCGCGGACGGCGAGTTTGTCCGGATCGTGGCCGAGTACGTAGGTCCGCCCGAAGTCGGCCTCCCACTCTTCGAAGATCGGCCCGAAATCGAGGAACACGATGTCGTCGTCGACGACTAAGCGGTCCGGCGGATGCTCCTTGAAGGGTTGCAGCGTGTTCTCGCCGGCCCGCACGATCCGCCGGTGCCAGTGCCGGTCGACCCCGAACATGTCCGCAGCCAACGTGTTGATCTCGTCGGACAACTGCTGTTCACCGACGCCGGCGCGAATCATTTCGCGCCGCTCGATCTCCTCGAATAGCTGCGCCGCCTTGTCCTGCGCGTCAAGAAGCCTTTCGGCACGGACTTTTTCGTCGGCGATTGGCTTTGTCACAACACCGATGCTAAACGTCGTGCACTTCAGCCCCACTGCGCAAAGTAGGGGCGCTGCGGCTTGCTCTTCTCGACGAGGATGAACACCACACCCCACGGGTCGACGAACCAAGTCGTGCGGACCCGCGCCACGTCCGCAATGCCGTCGACCAGAAAGCGCACGCCGTTGGCCTCGAGTTCGGCCCGGGTCGCGTCGAGGTCCTCGCAGATCAATCCGACATGCGACAAACCGTGTTCGGTGAGGGCCGCCGCGCTGCGCTGATCGCCACCGGCGACGCCGAGATATTCGATCACCTCGAGGACCCGATCGCCGTCGTCGTCGAAGCCGACGATCGCCGCCTTCATGGTGGGGTCGGACACCAGCTGGCCCATGTCGTCGCGAATCGCATCGCCGCCCATCACGTAGGGCGGCGACAACACCCGCATGCCCAACACGTCGCGATAAAACGCCACTG
This sequence comes from Mycobacterium sp., assembly GCA_036497495.1. GTDB lineage: Bacteria > Actinomycetota > Actinomycetes > Mycobacteriales > Mycobacteriaceae > Mycobacterium. The sequence goes on along the minus strand of DASXJI010000444.1, from coordinate 3,293 downwards.
CGGCTTCGCAGTCCGGCACACACACGCCGGAGTGGGCCATTCCGGTAATCACGCTTTGACAATGTCAAAAGTCTGGTCATCGCACTAGACCGGGGGTATCGGCGACGCGCACTAAAGCCGCTGGCCGACGATCGTCAGCCAGCGGCGACTCGCCGCCTTCCAGCGGAGATGCGTGGCCCGATGCCGTTGCCCTAGACTGCATCTCGATCAGATAGGAGTTTCCGGGTGCGGGCAGTTGAAGCGCCCAGCACCCGGGCTTTGCGGGGCTGGCAGCGGCGAGCCTTGGTGCGTTATCTGACCGCCAAACCACGTGACTTTTTGCTGGTCGCCACTCCCGGTGCGGGTAAGACCGCGTTTGCTCTGCGCATCGCCGGCGAGCTGCTGGCCGACCGCACCATCGATGCGATCACCGTGGTGGTGCCCACCGAACATCTCAAGGTGCAGTGGGCCGAGGCGGCGACCGCCGACGGCATCGCGCTGGACCCGAAGTTCAGCAACGCCGCCGCGCACACGTCGTCGGAGTACCACGGCGTCGTCGTCACCTATGCACAGGTGGCCAGCCATCCGACTCGTCACCGGGTGCGCACCGAGGGCCGACGCACGCTGGTCATCTTCGACGAGATCCACCACGGCGGCGACGCCAAAAGCTGGGGCGACGCGATCCTGGAAGCGTTCAGCGACGCCACGCACCGATTGGCGTTGACCGGCACGCCGTTTCGCAGCGACGACGCCGCGATTCCGTTCGTCCGGTACGAGCCCGACGCCGGCGGCCTGCTGCGGTCGCAGGCCGACCATACTTACGGCTACACCGACGCGCTCGCCGACGGCGTGGTGCGCCCGGTGGTGTTCCTGGCCTATTCGGGGGAGACCCGGTGGCGCGACAGCGCCGGTGCGGAGTATTCCGCCCGGCTCGGTGAGCCGGCCACCGCCGAGCACACCGCCCGGGCCTGGCGCACCGCGTTGGATCCGGCGGGCGAGTGGATGCCCGCGGTCGTCACCGCGGCCGATACCCGGCTGCGACAGCTACGGGCCGGCGGCGTTCCGGATGCCGGCGGGATGGTGATCGCGTCGGACCAGCAAGCGGCCCGGGCTTATGCCGTTCTGCTGCAACGGATTACCGGCGAGGAACCCACCGTCGTTCTTTCCGACGACCCCGGTGCCTCGCGGCGCATCGCGCAGTTCTCCGCGGGCACCAGCCGCTGGCTGGTCGCGGTGCGCATGGTGTCCGAGGGTGTCGACGTGCCGCGACTGGCGGTCGGCGTCTATGCCACCAGCGCCTCCACTCCGCTGTTCTTCGCCCAGGCGATCGGCCGGTTTGTGCGCTCGCGGCGGCCCGGGGAAATCGCCAGCGTATTCCTGCCATCGGTGCCGACACTTCTGCTGCTGGCCAGTGAGTTGGAGGCGCAGCGCAATCACGTTCTCGGACAACCGGATCGGGAGACCGACGAGCTGGCCGAGGCGCAACGTCGTCAGGACGAGCCGTCCGAGATCGAGAACAGTTTCGAATCGCTGGGCGCCGACGCCGAACTCGATCAGGTCATCTTCGACGGCTCGTCGTTCGGCACCGCGACTCCCGCCGGCAGCGACGAGGAGGCCGACTACCTTGGCATCCCAGGGCTTTTGGATCCCGGGCAGATGCGCGACCTGCTGCGCCGCCACCAAGAGCAGCAGTTCGACCGCCGTGCCGCGACGCCAGAGCCTGTTACCCGGCACGGCCAACTGCGTGATCTCCGTCGCGAACTCAACGCGTTGGTGACAGCGGCGCACTATCGAATTGGTAAGCCCCACGGCTGGATTCACAACGAATTGCGCCGTATCTGCGGCGGCCCACCGGTGGCCGCTGCCACCAGCGAACAGCTTGCCGCCCGCATCGAAGCGGTGCGCAGGCTGAGCGCTTAGCCGCGAACTCAGCGGACCGCCCAGATGCTGTCCGCCACCCACGGCGACGCCTCGGCCGCAACCGCCCACACCAGATCTTCCGGCACATCGATCAACGGATAGCGCTTGACGCCCGCGGCGGTGGCCGCCACCAGGGTCGCCACCTTGGCCCGGCGCTGGAGCGGCGACTGCCGCACAGTCCAGCTGATAATGCCCGCGGTCGCGAGGCAGTCGCGGCGTCGTTCCACGCTGCCGGCCCGGATCACCAGCCAGCCACTGTGCACCCGGTGCCCGAGCGCGCTCACCCGGTCAGCGGCCAACAACGCGCACCACGCCGTGACCGCGATCCATGCCGGCCACATCCACACGGGCACAACGGATTTGCCAGCAGCCACGCTCATCAGCGCCAGCGCGGCACCGATCACGACCGGAAGACCCAACGCCCGTGTCCAGCGTCGGATCGCCGCCCGGCGGCCGTGACCGCGCAGCGGCCCGGTGACGACATCCCGATCGCCGACCAACTCGATCAACACCGATTCGGCAGTGGACACCGGACACGGCGGCAGCAGCACCGACGCCTCACCGGCGCCGTGCACACCGGTCATCACCGCGTCCAGGCGAGCGCCGCCGAATAGGCGCACCAACAACGGTTGCCGCAGCGTCCCGCCGCGCAGCCGGCTCATGTCGTAGGCCCGCTCACGAAGGCGCAACAGGCCGTGCCGCAGATGCAGAACGTCCGCCTGACGCAGCAGCACCAAGTTTCCGTAGGTGAGTAGCGACCTCAGCACCGCCAGTAGCACCGAAACCAGCAGAATCACCCCACCGACAACCTCGACGGTGCTGGCCGTCCCCAACCGCTGGGCCGCGGCAAGAGCCGACTCGACCGGCCGCGAATGCTGCAGCGGCCCAACGAATCCGCTCTCATACACCACGCCGGCCGCGGCGGCCAGCGACAGCAGGCCGGACACACTCAACGGCGAATACCTCAGCCACGACGGCTGCCAGCGAGCCAGCACCGTGCCGCCCGCCGAGGGCTCCGCGGTCGGCGCATCGGCGTGCTGCGCCGCGTCGGTCAGCAGAATCGCCCGCAGCCGGGGTACCTCGCCGGCCAGGACGGCGTTCAGCTCGAAGATCCCGGCTCCGCCCTCGCCCCTGGCTTCTTGACCGGTGTTCACTCGCACCACCGCCAGGTCCATCAGGCGATGCAGCAACCGCGCATCGCTCTGCACCGAACGAATCCTGTTGAGCGGCACCGACAGTACTTTTCGTTGCAAGAGACCGGCCCGCAGTTGCAGTTGACCCGACTCCGGGTCGGCATCGATGCGGTAACTGGTGGTGTACCAGCGCGCCACGCCGATCACGACGCTGTACGCCAACACGGCCACTGTCCAGGACTGGTTGCCGGTGGTCGAACC
>DASXJI010000443.1:0-5386 GCA_036497495.1 Mycobacterium sp. | reverse complement strand
CGAAGGTTAGCTCGGGGCACGACGGCCGATTAGTCCAGGTGAGAAACGCCGGAGCACCGCGACACGCGGAGTGAGCTCGGGCCGGTACATTTGGGCCATGACCGATCTGTCCCGCGGCGCCCGGGTGCGGCGCGGCGGCCGCAGACCGGGTTGGGTGCTGCTGACCACGTTGCTGGTCTTGGCGATCGCGGCTAGTTCTGCGCTGGTTTTCACCAGCAGGGTGGAGCTCCTCAAGCTTGCCGTGATCCTCGCTTTGTGGGCCGCCGTGGTCGCGGCGTTCGTCTCGGTGATCTATCGGCGGCAAAGCGACGTGGATCAGGCCCGGGCGCGGGACCTGAAGCTGGTCTACGACCTGCAACTGGACCGGGAGATCTCCGCGCGCCGCGAGTATGAGCTCACCGTCGAATCCCAGTTGCGCCGCGAACTGGCCAGCGAGTTGCGCGCGCAGGCCTCCGACGAGGTGTCGGAGCTGCGAGCCGAACTGGCCGCGCTGCGCACGAACCTGGAGATCCTGTTCGACGCCGAGCTCAGCGAGCGTCCGGCGCTGGAGAGTGAACGCAAGCCCGTACGGGGCTACAGCGAATGGGACCGCGACAACGAGAGCGCCCGCGAGCGGATCAACCGGGTCGCGTCGGTGCGGGCCGAAGAGCCGTCCCGGCGCACCGACGACTCGATCATCGACGTGCACGAGGAGCCACTGGTTCCTACTCCGCCACGGCAGCCGTCCGCGGAGAGCTATCAGCAGGCCTACGCCCAGCAGCAGCCGTCCGCCGAGGCGTATCCAGCGCCGCGGCAGCAAAATCGGGCGCCGGAGGCACAGCAGGCACCGGACCCCGAACGCGGCGCCCATTGGCGTCAGAACAACGACGCCGGACAGTCGGGCGCGTGGGCCGCGCCAGCGCCACCCGCAACTGCGGCCGAGCGTCCGCAGGAAGGTCAAGGCTGGACTCCACCGGAACGGCAACCGCAGCCCAGCGGTTGGGCCGCGTCGGGGGCATCGGCCGGGCCCGAGCGATTCGAGCCACCGCAGCGCCCGCGACGTTCACATCGGCGCGCTGAGGCGCCTCCGCAGGGGGAGCCGAAGTTCGCGCCGCCTCCGCAGGCGGAGCCCCAATTCCAGCCACAGCCTCCGCCGCCCGCGCCGTCACCGCAACACCCGCGAATTCCATGGCCGCCGTCCACGGAAACGCGTCGCCAGCAAGAGCAGCCGGCCTGGCAACCGGTCAGCTCCGAGGGACAGTGGTCGCCCCCTGGAGCGCCCGGCAGCAACTGGAAATCCAGCCAGACCAACAGCGCCGGGCCGGCCTCGTGGGCCTACGACAACGCGCCGTCACGCGAGAGGGAGTCGCATCTTTCACCGGGCATCGGCGAACCGACATCCGTGCCGATCGAACGACCGGGACGGCATTCCAGCGGACCCGCCGAGCCGTCGGCAGACCAGGCCGGCGAAACCGCGACCGATTGGGACGAGTCGGGCCGTCGCACACGGTCCCGCCATTCCGTGGACTACCCCGACCCCAGCTTCGGCGGATCAGCGACACCGGCGCCGGCGATGTCACCGCCTGCGCCTCCGCCTCCGCCGTCGACGCCGTCCTCGCTGGACAAGGAGCCGGCGATGTCCCCGCCGCCCAGCGCCCGTCATCGCAGCACCGACCCGTACTCCGAGACCGAGGAGCCGCCGTCTGGCGGCCAGTCGGTCGCTGAATTGCTGGCGCGGCTGCAAACCGCGCCGTCCGAGGGCGGTCGGCGCCGTCGCCGCGAAGACTGAGGCGAATACCACAGTCGTCGCAGCTGCGTCTTCGCGGTAGAGTCTTTACGACCGTCCGGTACCCGCTACGCGGGACTGGAACGAACCAAGAGAGTTGTGAGGGTCGTCTGCGATGGTGCAGTTCGACGGGTTGCGCCCCGCTCGGCTCAAGGTGGGGATCATCTCCGCGGGCCGGGTGGGAACCGCATTAGGCGTGGCGCTGGAACGCGTCGACCATGTCGTGGTTGCATGCAGCGCCGTTTCCCGCACTTCCCGGCAGCGGGCCGAGCGGTGGCTGCCCGACACCCCCGTCGCTGCGGTGCCCGACGTCGCCGGTAACGCCGAGCTTTTGCTGTTGGCCGTCCCGGACACCGAGCTGGCGGGCCTGGTTTCGGGCCTGGCTGCCACATCCGCGGTGCGGCCGGGCACCATCGTCGCGCACACCTCCGGCTTCAATGGCGTCGACGTGCTGGCGCCGCTGAGCGCTCAGGACTGCATACCGCTGGCCATTCATCCGGCCATGACGTTCACCGGATCCGACGAGGACATCTCCCGGCTGCCGGACACCTGCTTCGGGATCACCGCTGCCGACGAGGTGGGTTACGCGATCGCGCAGTCCCTGGTGCTCGAGATCGGCGGCGAGCCGTTCCGGGTCCCCGAGCAGGCCCGCAAGCTGTACCACGCCGCGCTGGCCCACGCCGGTAACCACATCGTCACCGTGGTCGCCGACGCCCTGGATGCCTTGCGGGCCGCGCTGTCGGGCACCGAACTGCTCGGTCAACAACTCGTCGACAACCAACCCGGCGGCATCGCCGAGCGCATTCTCGGACCGCTCGCTCGCGCGGCACTGGAGAACACGCTGCAGCGCGGGCAGGCCGCACTCACCGGACCGGTCGCGCGCGGTGACGCCGGCGCCGTCGCCGGCCACCTCAGCGCGCTGCAGGCGGTCGATCCGCAACTGGCACAGGCCTATCGGGTCAACGCAATGCGCACCGCGCAGCGGGTGCACGCACCCGAGGACGTGCTCGAGGTGCTCGCGCGATGAGCATCCACCGGCCGCCGAAGTTCAATGCCGGCGAACTGAACGTCTACCCGAACCCCGGCGATGTCCGCGAGGTCAGCCGCGCGCTTCGCCGCACCGGTCGACGCGTGATGCTGGTGCCGACCATGGGCGCGCTGCACGACGGACACCTCGCGCTTGTCCGCGCCGCCAAGCGAGTGCCGGGTTCGGTGGTGGTGGTGTCGATCTTCGTCAACCCGTTGCAGTTCGGCGCCGAGGAGGATCTGGACGCCTACCCGCGGGTCCTCGACGACGACCTCGCGCTGTTGCGCGGTGAAGGAGTCGAAATTGCCTTCAACCCGAGCGCTGTCGCGATGTACCCGGACGGCCCGCGGACCACGGTGTATCCCGGCCCGCTCGGATCCGAGCTCGAGGGCTCGGCTCGGCCCACCCATTTCGCCGGCATGCTGACCGTGGTCTGCAAGCTGCTGCAGATCGTGGCGCCTGACCGAATCTTCTTCGGCGAGAAGGACTATCAGCAACTGGTCCTGGTTCGCCAGATGGTCGCCGACCTCAACATCGATGTTCAGGTCGTCGGTGTGCCGATCGTGCGCGAGACGGATGGCCTGGCGATGTCGTCGCGCAACCGCTACCTCAACGCCGCGCAACGCGAGCTGGCCGGCGTCTTGTCGGCGGCTCTGCTGGCCGGGTCGCACGCTGCTCACCGAGGCGCCGACGAAGCGCTGCGCGCGGCCGGTTCGGTGCTGTCGGAGGTACCCGCGATCGACATGGACTACCTCGAAGTGCGCGACAGCGCGTTGGGGCCCGCCCCGGTCAGCGGCGCCGGACGCCTGCTGGTGGCGGCCCGGCTCGGCAAGACCAGGCTGCTCGACAACGTTGCAATTGAAATCGGAACTACCGTCGGCGTCGACGGGCGAGTGGCCGCCGTCGCGGCTGAATCCCTCGAATCACATTGGAGGAATTGATGTTACGAACAATGCTCAAGTCGAAGATCCACCGGGCCACAGTTACGCAGGCCGACCTGCACTATGTCGGCTCGGTGACGATCGACGCCGACTTGATGGACGCGGCCGACCTGCTCGAGGGCGAACAGGTGACGATCGTCGACATCGACAACGGCGCGCGGCTGGTCACGTATGCGATCACCGGTCAGCGTGGCAGCGGCGTGATCGGAATCAACGGCGCTGCCGCGCATCTCGTGCATCCTGGTGACCTGGTGATCCTGATCGCCTACGCCCAGATGGAAGACGCCGAGGCGCGCAGTTACCAGCCCAAGATCCTCTTCGTCGACGCCGAGAACCGTGCGATTGATCTGGGCAACGATCCGGCGTTCGTCCCCGCCGATGCGGGCGAGCTGGTCTCGCCGCGATGAGGCTCGCACCAATGAAAGACGCCTAGTCGTGCTGCTGGCCATCGACGTCCGCAACACACACACCGTCGTCGGGCTGATCTCGGGCTCCAAGGAGCATGCGAAGGTCGCGCAGCAGTGGCGGATCCGCACCGAACCCGAAATCACCGCAGACGAACTCGCGCTAACCCTGGACGGCCTGATCGGTGACGATTCGGATCAGCTCACCGGCGCGGCCGCGCTGTCCACGGTGCCTTCGGTGCTGCACGAGGTGCGGCTGATGCTCGAACAGTACTGGCCGACGGTGCCACACGTGCTGATCGAGCCCGGTGTTCGCACCGGCATCCCGCTGCTGGTCGACAACCCGAAGGAAGTCGGGGCAGACCGAATTGTCAACTGCCTCGCGGCTTTTCAGAAGTACGGGACTGCGGCCATCGTGATCGACTTCGGCTCGTCGATCTGCGTGGACGTGGTGTCCGCCAAGGGTGAATTCTTGGGCGGCGCCATCGCGCCGGGCATACAGGTCTCCTCCGACGCCGCGGCCGCGCGCTCGGCCGCGCTGCGGCGGGTCGAGCTGGCCCGTCCGCGTTCGGTTGTCGGTAAGAACACCGTCGAGTGCATGCAGGCCGGTGCCGTGTTCGGCTTCGCCGGGTTGGTGGACGGCCTGGTGGGCCGGATCCGCGAGGACGTCGATGGGTTCGCCGGCGACAGCGTCACGGTGGTCGCCACCGGACACACCGCCCCCCTGCTACTGGCCGAGCTGCATTCGGTCGATCACTACGACCAGCACCTGACGCTGCAAGGGCTGCGGCTGGTGTTCGAGCGCAACCGGGACAGCCAGCGCGGGCGGCTCAAGACGGCACGCTGACTGCCCCGGAGGCTCGTCGCAGGGTTTCCTTTAAGCTGGCTGGTCGTGACCGCCGGCGACCCAGATATCCCCGAGCAGTTCCGGATACGCCGGGACAAACGCGCCCGCCTGGCCGCCGAGGGCCGCGACCCGTATCCCGTCGAAGTCGGGCGCACCCACACCCTTGCTCAGATTCGCGCCGCATATCTCGACCTGCCGGCAGATTCGACCACCGGTGACATCGTCGCTGTTGCCGGCCGGGTGGTGTTCGCCCGCAACTCAGGCAAGCTGTGCTTTGCGACACTTCAAGAAGGCGACGGCATTCAGCTGCAGGTGATGCTCAGCCTGGCCAGCGTCGGCGAGCAAGCGCTGGAGGAATGGAAAGCCGACGTCGATATCGGCGACATCGTCAGCGTCCACGGC
>DASXJI010000442.1:0-2497 GCA_036497495.1 Mycobacterium sp. | reverse complement strand
CCGACGGCGGGCAGCCTGGTCGATGCCCGCACCATCGTTACGCTGTCGGGTTTTGCGCCGCCGACCTTGCACGCCATGGGAATTCGAGTCGCTACCGGCTTGTCGCCGCGCTTGTTCAATCTGTTGATCACCAATGCGCCGGGCGCCCAGTCGCAAATGTATGTCGCCGGTGCGAAGTTGTTGGAGACCTACGCCGTACCGCCGCTGTTGAACAACCAAGTGCTGGCCATCGGCGTGACGTCTTACAACGGCATGTTGTATTTCGGCATCAACGCCGACCGGGACGCAATGAGCGACGTCGACGTACTGCCGGTGTTACTGGCCGAATCGCTCGATGAACTGCTGGAAGCCGCGCAGTAGAAACGCTCCTCGGGGAGAAAGAAGCAGCTCACGGCCTTACGATTCGTTAGCATGACCAACAACGGATCGGCTAAAGACTCCTCAGCCAAAACGAAGCACGCCAAAAAGCCGGGCCCGAAAGGTCAGAAGACCTCGCCGGCCAAGATTCCCAATGACGCCTACGAAGCCGAAATATTCCGGCTGCAAACGGAATTCGTCAAACTACAAGAGTGGGTGAAGTTCTCCGGCGCCCGGGTCGTTGTGGTCTTCGAGGGCCGCGACGGCGCAGGCAAAGGCGGGACGATCAAACGCATTACCGAGTACCTCAACCCCCGCATCGTGCGAATCGCCGCGTTGCCCGCCCCGAATGACCGCGAACGCGGACAGTGGTATTACCAGCGTTACATCGCGCAACTGCCCGCCAAAGGGGAGATCGTGCTGTTCGATCGGTCCTGGTACAACCGCGCCGGTGTCGAGAAAGTCATGGGATTCTGCTCACCGCAAGAGCATGCGCTGTTCCTGCGGCAGACCCCGATCTTCGAGCAGATGCTGATCGAAGAGGGGATCCTGCTGCGCAAATACTGGTTTTCGGTCTCCGACGACGAACAGCTGCGTCGCTTCAAGGGGAGGCTGAACGATCCTGTGCGGCAATGGAAATTGAGCCCGATGGACGTGGAGTCGCTGAAGCGCTGGGAAGACTATTCCCGCGCTAAAGACGAGATGATGGTGCACACCGACACGCCCGGCAGTCCGTGGTTCGTCGTCGAGTCGGACATCAAGAAGCACGCCCGGCTGAACATGATGGCGCATCTGTTGTCCACCATCGACTATCGCGAGGTCGAACGGCCGAAGGTTAAACTCCCCTCGCACCGAGAGGTCAGCGGCAACTATCAGCGGCCGTCGCGCGAGTTGTCGACCTACGTGGCCGATCATGTGGCAACGTTGATGGCTCCCACGAAGAAAGCTGGATAACCGCTCACCGATGCGCATTTACATCCCGGCGACACTGTCGATGCTTCAACAGCTTGTCACCGACGGCTCACTAAGGCCGGTCAGCGGCACCGCCTTCGCGGTGACGCCCAAGCTGCGGGAGGCCTACGCCGACGGCGACGACGACGAGCTAGGCGAAGTGGCGTTGCGTGAGGCCGCGCTGGCCTCGCTGCGACTGCTGGCCGGCGCCGCCGAGGATTCTGGGCACTCGGGGAACGAGTTACCACCACGACGCGCGGTGCTGGTGGCCGATGTCGGCGATGTCACACTGCGCCCTGATCTCGACGACGCCGTCGTGCGGATCGGTGCGCCGGTGACCAGCGACGACGTCGTCGCGGCGTTCGTTGACAACGCCGCGGCGGAAGCGCAGGTCAAAGCCGCGGTCGCGGTTGTCGATGCGGCGGATCTGGGCGACGAGGACGCCGAGCTGACTGTTGGCGATGCACAGGATCACGACCTGGCCTGGTACGCGGTCCAAGAGCTGCCGTTCCTGCTTGAGCTGCTCTAACCGGGCGATCAGCGGTAGCTACGGTGCCGTAAGTTACGGTACCGTAGGTTCTGTCCGAGCTAGAGCCAGGACCATGGACAGGACAGCCTCAATGGACAGAAAAATATCGCGACCCGCCGCCGACGTCATCGAGACCAGGCCCATTACGCTGGCCGGAGTGGAGACCCACCCCGGCTGGCATGCATTGCGCACCCTTGCTCGACGCATCACCACGCCTCTGCTGCCGGATGACTATCTGCGCCTCGCCAATCCGCTGTGGTCGGCGCGGGAACTACGCGGGCGTGTCGTCGACGTACGGCGCGAGACGCACGACTCCGCGACGCTGGTCCTCAAGCCGGGCTGGGGCTTCAGCCTCGATTACCAGCCAGGCCAGTACATCGGCATCGGGCTGCTGATCGACGGCCGGTGGCGGTGGCGGTCGTACTCGTTGACATCCAGTCCGCACCGGAGTGCGCGCACGGTGACCATCACCGTCAAAGCAATGCCGGAAGGGTTCCTGTCCGCTCATCTGGTGGATGGGGTGAAGCCAGGGACGATCGTGCGGCTGGCCGCGCCACAGGGCAATTTCGTGCTGCCCGATCCGGCGCCGCCGGCCATGTTGTTCGTTACCGCCGGCTCGGGCATCACGCCGGTGATGTCGATGCTGCGCACGCTGGTCCG
>DASXJI010000441.1:0-18781 GCA_036497495.1 Mycobacterium sp. | reverse complement strand
GTCACCGAGCGGGCGCTTCTCGGCCAGCCCGAAGTTGGTGCTGCGGTGCCGGGCCAGCGCGTCGAGTTCGACGAACGACCCCTCGTCCAGCAGGGCGTAGATGCGCTCGCGCGCGGTCAGCTTGCCCTTCTCGTGCACCTTGTCGACGGCGGCCTCACCCACCGGGTGCAGGGTCTCCTCGCTCCGCTTGCGCAGTTCGGCGAGCTTGCCCGCGGTGGTGTGAATGTCGATATCGTGCTCAGCTTGCGCCTCGACCGAGGTCTCGGAAGTCATGGCTGCCAATCTTAGCGGTCCCTTAAGTTTGTACCCGCATCAGGCCGTCGACGCTCTGCGTGTCCTATGGATCGGACTGTTGTTCCGCATGGCCGCCCGAAAGGTAATCTTCCTCACTTGTCGCCTTAATTGTCCCAAGTGACCGGTGGCCGGAGGATCTCGCGTGGTGGAATCGGAGCGCGACCGCCTGCTGCGACAGTGGTGGAACGAGCCGGGCGACTATTCGTGGGTCGTTGATTTCTTCCGGCTGCGCGGATTTATGACCGCACTACGGGCGAGTACCGGTCTCGGTGGAGTAGTGACCGCGATCGCCCTGGGGTGCTTGCAGTTCGAAAACCTGATTCAACCGCGGACTTTGGTCCACGCCCTGATCATGGGCATGACACTGGCCTCGATCGGCTGGGCGGTGTATTGGTGGTGGTTCCCGTGGCCGACCGCTCGGCAGGCTGCCGCCTTGTTCGCCCTCACCGATGTCGGTGTCGCTATCGCTACGGCTTTGCATGCCGACCCACTGGCGGCGCTGAGTACCACGCCGCTTTTCGCAATGCCCGGTGCCTTCATCGTGTTCTTCTACGGTCCCCGCGCCAACGCCGTGCACATGGCTTTTGCCACGGTCACGATCGTTTCCGCAGCGACATGGCTGGCGGTCTCCGGTCGTCCCGACGCGGTGCCGTTGGCGATCTCCAAGGCCCTCATCGCGCTGACGGTGACAGTTGGGACCTTTCCGTTCGTGCAGTTCGGCTTCTGGCTGGTGCGCAGCAACTCGATCGAATCTCTCACCGATCCGCTCACCGACCTCGCCAACCGCCGCGGCTTGTCCAATTACCTGGCCAGCAGGGTCAATAGGCTGACATCGTCTCTAGAACCGTTGTGCGCATTCGTCATTGATCTAGATGGATTCAAGAAGATCAACGACGAGTACGGTCACAAGATTGGCGACGCCGTCATCACCCGGACCGCCGAGCGGATCCGCCTTGCGGTGGGTCCGTCGGCGTTCGTCGCGCGAACGGGCGGAGAGGAGTTTGTGGTCGTCGACCTATTGGAGTTGTCCGCCGCGGCGGCGACCGCCGAAGGTATCCGAGCCGCGGTCGAGGCGTTGGAGACACCGAAAGCGACGGCCAGCATCGGGATTGCGGTCGGCGCCATCAGCGACGTGTCAGAGTTCGACGCGATCCATGCCTGCGCGGACGAAGCGATGTATGCAGCGAAACGCAGCGGCGGCAACCGGATTGCCCTGGGCGGTGCGGCCGACGAGGCGAGCCCTGGTCGCCGGCACGATGAAATTCACTTCAGGCCAACCCAGTCCGACGATGTGCTGGCCAGGGACCCCATGTTGAGTACCGATGGATCTTGACTCACTGAGATCGCCCTTGGATGTGGCGACCTTGCGCGACGGGTTGGTGGGGCCCGGCATGCGGTGGCGTCAACTCGATGTCGTCGCCGAAACCGGTTCCACCAACGCCGATCTGCTCGCACGGGCCGAGGCCGGTGCCGACATCGACGGGTCGGTCTTGCTTGCCGAATACCAGAGCGCCGGCCGCGGCCGCCATGGCCGGCAATGGTCGGCGCCGCCGAGGACACAGGTCGCCTTGTCGTTCGGGGTCGCCGGCGGCTCGGTACCCCGGACGGGTTGGGGCTGGTTACCGCTGGCCACCGGGGTCGCGGTGGCCGACGCGCTGGCCGCGCTGGGTGTCGAGGCGGGCCTGAAGTGGCCGAACGATGTGCTGGTGGGCGACGGCAAGCTGGCCGGGATCCTCGCCGAGGTGGCCTCGCCGACGCCGGTGATCGTGCTCGGCCTCGGGCTCAACGTGACACTGACCGCGCAGGAAGCGCCGGACCCGGTGGCTACCTCGCTGCTGATGCTTGGTTCATCGGCTACCGATCGAAACACGTTGGCGCGCAGATTACTTCGCGAGCTGGCGATGCGCGTCGATGGGTGGCGGACCGCAGGGGGCGCAGACCCCGCGTTGGCCGCCGACTATCGGCGCTACAGCGTGACGCTCGGCTCGCGGGTCCGGGCCAGCATGCCCGGTGACCGTGAGGTGGTCGGCGTCGCGCGAGCCATTGACGAAACGGGGCGATTGTGTGTCGACACCGGTGGCCAGACGGTGACAGTCTCGGCCGGAGACATCACGCACCTGCGTCCTAGCGTCTAAAGTGCCAGCGTGGGCTACCCCGGCCGTTATCCAGAAAAAGTACTGGCCTCTGGCGAACAGGTCGTTCTGCACCGCCACCCGCACTGGAAGCGACTTTTCTGGCCGGTCACCGTCCTGATCCTGGCGAGCGCGGCGGCATCGTTCGGATGCGCGGTGGTCAACGGGACCATGTGGGACCCGACCGCCAAACGGGTCGTCTTCTGGGTCATCGGAGCGATCTGGCTGGTGCTCCTGGGTTGGCTGACGGTGTGGCCGTTCTTGAACTGGCTCACTACACATTTCGTCATCACCGACCGGCGGGTGATGTTCCGGCACGGGGTGTTGAGCCGCAGCGGCATCGACATCCCGCTGGCCCGGATCAACAGCGTCGAATTCCGGCACCGGCTGATCGACCGGATACTGCGCACCGGCACGCTGATCGTTGAGTCAGCGTCGCAAGATCCGTTGGAGTTCTATGACATTCCACGCGTGGAACAGGTCCACGCCCTGCTGTATCACGAGGTTTTCGACACCCTGGGGTCCGAGGAATCGCCGAGCTGATCCGCCCGGCTCCGGCGCGCCAACCAAGCGCCCAGCAACGTGACCGTGCCGTTCGCTTCGACGTCCTCGAAAACCTCGGCGATCCCGCCGGCGGTGAGCGCCGATTCCAGCGCCTGGTCGCCGCTTCGGGCGGATTCGTCGGGGAACACCCAGCGCCGGAACGCCCAGAAGCGGAAGGCCATCTGCAGCAGGTTGCCGATCAGGTAGGCCGAGACGAAGTCGGCGATGTTCTCTAAGGTCAGTGACACCATTGGCACCCGCAGGTCCAGAACGTAGCTGGAAACCCACAGCGGCGCCATGCTCAGCAGCACCCCGACGCCGCTGAACGCGAAGAACAGCAGAGCCTCGTGGTGACGCTCGCGGCCGCCGCGGTCGCGGAAGCTCCACTCCCTGTTCAGGATGTACGACGCGATGACCGCGACGATGCCGGCGATGACCTTGGCGGTCACCGGCTTGGGCTCCAAGATCGTCAACTTCAGCGTGTAGAAAATCGCCGAGTCGATGACGAACGTGGTCGCGCCGACGATCGCGAACTTGATCAGCTCGTGATGGCGCTCGGCAAAGGGGCGGATCGGCCCCGGCAGTCGGGCGATCGTGGCATCGGCGAAGGACACAATGTCGCAGTCTACGTATTACGGGTTAAGGGTGCTCTGTGACTGTGTCACCGCCGGTAAATCACCCGTTCAGCGGCCATGACACCATGATTGCCGTGCCGAGTACCTCCCACGCTTCGCCCCAGGTCGCCATGGTCGGTGCGGGCCAACTGGCCCGGATGACGCACCAGGCGGCGATCGCAATAGGCCAGAGCCTGCGCGTACTGGCCGCCGACGCCGCCGATCCCGCCGCCCAGGTCAGTCCCGACGTGGTGATCGGCTCGCACACCGATCTCGACGCGCTGCGTCGCGTCGCTGCCGGTTGTGCGGCGCTCACCTTCGACCACGAGCATGTGCCCACTGAGCTGCTGGAAAAGCTCGTCGCGGAGGGGGTCAACGTCGCGCCGCCGCCGGAGGCGCTGGTACACGCACAGGACAAGCTCGTCATGCGGCGACGGCTGGAAGCCCTTGGTGCGCGGGTGCCGCGCTATGCAGCTGTCGAGCAAACCGACGACGTCGATGAGTTCGCCCGACGGGTGGACGGGCCGGTCGTCGTCAAGGCGGTCCGCGGCGGGTACGACGGTCGTGGCGTGCAGCTGGCTGCCGATCTGGTGCAGGCCCGCGCGATCGCCGGTCAATATTTAGATTCTGGCGTACCGGTATTGGTCGAGGAGCGGGTCGCGATGCGCCGTGAACTCTCGGCGCTGGTGGCCCGGTCGCCGTTCGGGCAGGGCGCGGCCTGGCCGGTCGTCGAGACCGTGCAGCGCGACGGCATCTGCGTGCTGGTGATCGCGCCGGCCCCAGCGCTGCCCGACGAAGTCGGCGCCGCGGCTGAGCAGCTGGCCCTGCGGCTGGCGGAGGAACTCGGCGTCGTGGGTGTGCTGGCCGTCGAGCTGTTCGAAACCGTCGACGGCGAGTTGCTGGTCAACGAGCTGGCGATGCGCCCACACAACTCCGGGCATTGGACCATGGACGGCTCGCGGACCAGCCAGTTCGAGCAGCATCTGCGGGCGGTGCTGGACTACCCGCTCGGCGCCACCGACGCCATCGCGCCGCTGACGGTGATGGCCAACGTACTGGGTGCCGCGCAAACACCGGCGATGACGCTCGACGAACGGCTACACCATCTGTTCGCGCGGATGCCCGACGCCCGGGTTCACCTCTACGGCAAGGACGAACGACCGGGCCGCAAGATCGGCCACATCAACTTCCTCGGCCACAACCCGGCTGAGTTGGCGAACCTGCGTGAACGCGCCGAGCGCGCGGCACACTGGTTGTCAGATGGGGAGTGGACGGACGGATGGGATCCGCATTCAGATGAGTAACACCGATGCCAGGGTCGGCGTGATCATGGGCAGCGACAGCGACTGGTCGGTGATGTCGGACGCCGCCGATGCGCTGGCCGAGTTCGACGTCGCCTACGAGATCGGCGTGTACTCGGCGCACCGCACCCCGCAGCGCATGCTGGACTACGCGCAGCGGGCCGCCGACCGTGGCATCGAGGTGATCATCGCCGGCGCCGGTGGGGCGGCCCACCTGCCCGGCATGGTGGCCTCGGCCACGCCTCTTCCGGTGATCGGCGTGCCGGTTCCATTGGCCAAGCTGGACGGGCTGGACTCGCTGCTGTCGATCGTGCAGATGCCTGCCGGGGTGCCGGTGGCCACGGTGTCGATTGGTGGGGCCCGCAACGCGGGTCTGCTCGCGGTGCGCATTCTGGCGGTGTCGGATCCGGCGCTGCGCAACCGGATTGTGGCTTTCCAGAAGGAGCTGGCGGAGTCGGTGCTGGCCAAGGATGCCGCGCTGAAAAAGCGTCAAGGTAAAGTTACCGGCGAGTAGCACGGCGCCGTCGGGTACAAAGAGGGAGGCTGGGATGGCTGGAGATCCGTCGTTCGATCTGTTCAAGCTGCCTGAGGAGCACGACGAATTGCGGGCGGCGATCCGCGCGTTGGCGGAAAAAGAGATCGCCCCGCATGCCGCGGACGTCGACCAGCAGCCTCGCTTTCCCGAGGAGGCGTTGCAGGCGCTGAACGCGTCCGGCTTCAACGCCGTACACGTTCCCGAGGAGTACGGCGGTCAGGGCGCGGACTCGGTCGCCACCTGCATCGTGATCGAAGAAGTGGCGCGCGTCGACGCCTCGGCGTCGTTGATCCCCGCGGTGAACAAGCTGGGCACGATGGGCCTGATCCTGCGCGGTTCGGAGGAGCTGAAAAAGCAGGTGTTGCCGTCGCTGGCCTCCGATGGCGCGATGGCCTCCTACGCGTTGAGCGAGCGCGAAGCCGGCAGCGACGCCGCCTCGATGCGGACCCGGGCCAAGGCCGACGGGGACGACTGGATCCTGAACGGCACCAAGGCCTGGATCACCAACGGCGGCAAGTCGACCTGGTACACGGTGATGGCCGTGACCGACCCGGACAAGGGCGCCAACGGCATTTCGGCGTTCATCGTGCACAAGGACGACGAGGGATTCAGCGTCGGGCCCAAGGAAAAGAAGTTGGGTATCAAGGGTTCTCCGACCACCGAGCTGTACTTCGAGAACTGCCGGGTCCCCGGCGACCGGATGATTGGTGAACCCGGCACCGGGTTCAAGACGGCATTGGCCACGCTTGACCACACCCGCCCGACGATCGGCGCGCAGGCCGTCGGAATTGCCCAGGGCGCGGTCGATGCAGCGATCGCTTACACCAAGGACCGCAAGCAGTTTGGCGAGTCGATCAGCACGTTCCAGGCCGTCCAGTTCATGCTGGCCGACATGGCGATGAAGGTCGAGGCGGCCCGGCTGATGGTCTACACCGCGGCCGCCCGGGCCGAGCGCGGCGAGCCGAATCTTGGCTTCATCTCGGCGGCATCGAAATGCTTTGCCTCCGACGTGGCGATGGAAGTCACCACCGACGCTGTACAGCTTTTCGGCGGCGCCGGATTCACCACCGACTTCCCGGTGGAGCGGTTCATGCGCGACGCCAAGATCACTCAGATCTACGAGGGCACCAACCAGATTCAGCGCGTGGTGATGTCACGCGCACTGCTGCGCTGAGAGCGGCGCGAACCAACTCACCAGTTCGTGAGTAGTCCGCTACGTTTCTAATTGACTTATGTCAATATGCTGTTGCCGCGCGTCCGAGGGCAGGTGAAGCTACAGTCGAAATGGCATTAGTCTCGTAAATGCGTTTGCTGTGTTCATGTCTGCACGTGGGCGCGCTCGTAGGAGTGTGCGCTGACAGCCAGCTCAATTCACGGGGTAATCGCCCTATTTTTGCGACACGGCGCCGCGGGCGCGCAGCGAGGATGGGAGCCAACCTTGGGGGATGGCTTGCTGGAACGCGATGCGCCGTTGGCCCAACTGGGGGCGCTGGCGCGCCGGGTAGCTCGCGGCGGCTCCGGGGAAGTGGTGTTGTTGCGCGGGGAGGCCGGTGTCGGCAAAACCGCAATGCTCGCCAAGTTCGTCGGTCAACTCGATTCCGGACCGCGGGTATTACGCGGGTGGTGCGACCCGCTGGGTGCGCCGCCCCCGCTCGGGCCGTTGACCGATGCGCTGGCCGGGCTGGACGCCGCGGCGGGAGCCGGGCTGGCCGCGGCCGTCGACTCCGGGGATACCGCACGGATTTATCGACAACTGTTGGCGGCGTTGGGTGATCGCGACCGATGGGTGTGGGTGATCGAGGACGCCCATTGGGCCGACGGGGCCACCCTGGATCTGGTGCGTTTCCTGGCGCGACGTATCGCAACGCTGCGGTTGTTGCTGGTGATCTCCTTCCGCGACGACGAACTGGCCGCGACCCATCCGTTGGCTATCACCTTGGGAGACCTGGCGAACTACGCCGCGGTGACCCGAATTGCTCTGGAGCCGTTGAGTTTACCCGCGGTGTCGGCATTGGCCGCCGGCAGCGGAGTCAATGCCGAGCGGTTGCATGACGTCACCGGAGGTAACCCGTTCTTCGTCACCGAGGTGCTGGCCGCCGGGCCGGCTGCGCTCACCCGGAAAGGCCTGCCGCGCAGCATCTCCGAGGCGGTAAATGGCCGGCTTGGGCGGCTGTCGGCCAAGGCGCGTGAAACGGTGCATGCGGTTGCCGTGTGCGGTCCGCGAGCCGATGTCTCCTTGCTGGAAAAAATGTACCCCGAGGCCCGGACCGCACTGCACGAATGCCTTGATGCCGGCGTGCTGACCGCCGAGGGGGAACTGGTCGGCTTCCGTCACGAACTCGCCCGTCGGGCCACTGAGGCGCAAATCCCCGACTTCGATCGAATCGAACTGCACCGGCGCGCGCTGACCGCCCTGGCGCAGCCGCCCAACGATCCGAACAGGCTGGCGACGTTGGCATTTCACGCCGACGCGGCGGGTGAGATCCAAGCAACGATCCGCTATGGCATCGCCGCCGCCGAACGGGCGGCATCGCTTGGTGCCAATCGGGAAGCCGCGAGTCTGTATGCCCTCGCGTTGCGCTGCACTGGCACGGCTGCCGATGAACGCCGAGTTGTCTGGCTGGAGCGACACGCGTTCGCCTGCTACCTGAGCGGACAGGCCGAACCGGCGGTCGCATCCTTGCGCGAGGCGATCACGTTGCGGCGCACGCTCGGTGATCAGCTCGAGGAAGGCGACGGCCTACGCTGGCTGTCGCGTCTGCTGCAGCCACTGGGGCGTGCAGACGAAGCCATCGACGCGGCGCACGCATCGTTGCGGTTGCTGGAAGACCTCGGGCCGTCGCCGCAGCTGGCCTGGTCGCTAATCAATATGGCCCACATCAGCGCCTTGGCATTGGATCCGGCCTGCGCCGACTACGCGGCTCGCGCGCATGCCCTTGCTCGCGAATTGCCTGACCCGGCAGTCGATATCCGCGCCCGCGGCTATACGGCCCTGACCACCGTATTCAGCACCGGCACCGGCTGGGACGAACTGGCGAGCGTGTGGCGTGAAGCGCTGTCCACCGAGGGGCTGGAAGAACACGCCGGGGTTCTGGGCGTCCTCATCTACTGGTATGCGGTGTTGCGCTGCGAGCTAGGCCGCGCCGAAGGCTATCTGGCCGAAGCGTTTAGCTTCTGCGATGAGCGCGACCTCGGCATGTTCAGCTCGCTGCTGACCGCCGCGTCAGCGCTGGCGGCGTTGCACGGCGGAGACTGGGATCGCGCCGCCGCCACCGCCGAGCAGATTGTCACCCGGCCCGAGCTCAGCCCACAGCACCGCATCCTGCCGCTGGTGACGCTTGCTCTGCTCCGAGCGCGGCGTGGACAGCGGCCGTCCGCCGCGCTGGTAGCTGAGGCCGCTGCCGACACTCAACCCGGCACCCTGGTCCACCTCGGCGCGGTGTGGGCGGCCCGCGCGGAGGCGGCCTGGTTGGCCGGCGATGACGAGGTGGCCCTCGCCGAAGCGCGGGCCGGGCTGGCGTGCTCCCCCGAAACCGCCGATCCCTGGCAGACAGGCCAGCTGCAACGCTGGGTTCGCTTGGCCGGCGGCACAATCGAGGTCATCGGCCACGATCCGCTCACCCCGTTCGACTTGGAGATCAACGGGCAATGGCAGCGCGCCGCCGAAGCGTGGATGGGTCGCGGCTGCCCCTACGATGCGGCGCTGGCGAAACTCGGCGGCGACGTCGCCGCAGTGAAAGAGGCGCTGGCCACTTTCCGCGAGTTTGGCGCCAAGGCCGCGGCCCGCCGCGCCCAGCAGCGGCTGGCCGTGCTGCGCGAGCGGGCCCCGCGCACGCGGCAGGCGGACAAGGATTCAGATCCCCACGCGTTGACCGGGCGCCAACGCCAAGTCTTCGACCTGCTTGCTGCCGGGCTCAGCAACCCAGCGATCGCCGCCGAACTGCACATCAGCCCCAAGACGGTCGGCCACCACGTCGAGGCGATCTTGACGAAGCTGGGCGTACAGAACCGCACTCACGCGGTTGCCTACGCGCTGCAACACCAGGCCGCGCCGCAAGCGAAGTCCTAGCTATGCCGTTGCGCCGGCAGCGGTTCCGCTCAGCCCGGCGCTCTCGACGCTGAGCAGACTTTCTGCTTCGTGCTCTTCCCGATAGGCCTTGGCGCCGCCGTTGAGCCCGAACAGGCGTTTGCTCCACAACAGCCACACCACCGCGACGATGTTGACAGCGAGAGCGAAAAGCCGCAGCGCGGTGATCTTTTCGGTCAGCTCATAAATCTCCAGCGGAAGGAACACGCTGGTGGCGATCACCGCGAAGTACTCGCCCCACCGTTGCATCAGCCACAATCCGACCGCCTCCACCACCTCGATCGCCGCGTAGCCAACAAGACCCGCCGCGATCCACGTCAATGTCGATGATGACAGTGAGAATGCGTGCGAGATAGTGTGAATGATCTTGGAGTGATCCGGATTCCATCCGATCTGGTTTGCCAACGGCTTGAGCAACGGCAGATCTTGGTCGAACGCGTGGCGCAACCGCTCGCGTGACCCGTTGACCTTGAACACGCCGGCCGCTACTGCCAGAAAAATCACGGCGCGAAGCGCGCGCTCGATCGCGAGCGCGCGCATCAACGTCCGGTCCCGTAGGAAGCGCCCGCGGGGGATTTCCGGTGCGGTGTTGGCCGGTCCGCTACGCCGCGGCGGGCCTACGACAAAGGTCTCGCAGCGCAAGCAACGCCAGGCTTCTCCGGCCGGGGTGTCGACCGTCAGACGCTCCCGGAGTTCCGGCTCATCGGGAGCGAACGTTGCGTGTCCACGCAGTCCACACGAGCGCAGAGCAAAATCCACCATGTGAGAGCACGCTACCGCGACTTGCCGCGCGGCCAGCGGTATCGGCTAACCTGCGCAATCTGTACGGTGACCAGAATGACCGGCAACGCACGTGAAGTCGTGCGTAATCAGCTACTGATTGATGCTCTCGGTGGCCCGATCGATCTCAATGCAGTGGATCGGCGTGTCAAACACCAGAATCCGGCGGCCTCGCCGGTAGAGGTGCAGAACGAGACGGTGGACGCCATTCGCGAATGGGTGAGCGACGAACTCTTCAGAATCGGCGCGCCCGTCGGTAAGTCGCAACGCTTTGAGACTTGGCATCATTCGCTCGACCATTCGCTGCACAAGATTTCTCACGTGTACGTCAAACACTATGGCGATCCCGAGAAGTGGATGTTTTCGGCGTGGCTGTCGCTGACCGGAAAGGGCGAACTGCTTGCACGATCGCTCGAGGAAAAGGACATCGACGGCTACCGCCTGAAATCGACGTGAGTCGCAGCGCGCCGTGGATCAGGTCCGCCACCGACGACGACCTCGAACGGGTCTGCGAGATCGTCAACCACTACATCGAGAAGAGCGTCTTCAACTTTCGGACTGAGCCGCAGACCGTCGAGGAGCTAGGCGCTCAATGGGCGCAACGGCACCAGCGATTTCCCTGGCTGGTCGCGACCGACGACGACGTCATCGGTGTGGCCTACGCGGGGCCCTGGAATGAGCGGGCCGCCTACCGGTGGACCGTCGAATCCACCATCTACGTGGATCCGTCGGCGCACCGGCGCGGCGCTGGCGATGCGCTCTATGCCGAGCTACTCAACCGCCTGCGCCAGCAGGGATTTCACAGCGCAGTAGCGGTGATCGCATTGCCCAACGATCCGAGCGTCCGCCTACACGAGCGGCACGGGTTCGTCCGCGTCGGACATCTTCTCGAGGCCGGTTACAAATACGACGCCTGGCACGATGTCGGGTTCTGGCAGTGCCAGCTGTCCGACGACTAGCGCGCGCCGAGGTGGGCCGTGCAGTAATAGTTTTCGGTCTGGCCGTCGTTTCGGTTCGGTACTGGTAGCCCGGCGTCGGCCAGCAACTGTCCGGACCGCTGCCGGGTGGTCTGCCAACCGTGTTCGTCCAGATACGTAGCGACGTCGTGACGTTCGCCGCCGTACCAGAGGTCATCGATGTGAGCGTCCAAGCCCTGCTCGTACCACTTCTGCGCCGCGGTGTGCATGACCTCCAATGACTCCGTTGCGCTCAAGAAGATCTCGACGACCAGTCGGCTGCCCTCGGCGCTGAGCTCGGTGATGTTGTCAAGCAGGCGATCCTGAGCTTCCGGCGGAAGGAACGCGAGAAGGCCTTCGGCGACCCACACAGTGGGCCGGTGTGCATCGAAGCCCGCGTGCCGCAAGGCTGCGGGCCAGTTGTCGCGCAGATCGATCGGCACCGCGCGCAGGTCGACGGTCGGCTCGGCGCCCGCTGCGGCCAGCGTGGCGGTCTTGAAATCGGTCACCGGTCGCTGGTCGATCTCGAACACCACCGTGTCGGCCGGCCAGGACAGTCTGTAGCCGCGCGCATCGAGGCCGGAGGCCAGAATCACCGCTTGGCGGATGCCGGATGCCGTCGCGTCGGTGATGAATTGGTCGATGAGACGGGTGCGGACGGCCATCAGGTCAGTCATCGGCTGCATGCCCCACGGATGGCCCGGAATGTCGACCTCGTCGGCGCTGAGCTCACCGTTTGCCCAGCGGGTGAAGAAGTCGACCCCCACCGCCCGCACCAGCGGTTCGGCATACGGATCGTCGATGAGCCCCGCTTGGGTAGCTCGGCTCCTGCCGGCGGCCACCATCGTGGCGGTAGCTCCCACACTCGTCGCCAGATCCCAGGTGTCGTTGTCCGTGCGCGCCATGCTGGCCAGGGTAGCGATCCGATCCTGGGAGTTTCCTTGTGGCGGTGTGCAAGCCCCACGACGGCGACCACCGTGCCCCCAGAGAGCAGCGCTCCGGCAACGACGTTCGTAGGGACGTTCATGGCAGCCAGTAGTCAGCGACATCACTTAACGCATCGGTCAATTTCCATTCACTTTTGCGGGGTCGCGGCCGCGTACGGTACCGCCTTATGAGCGCACCTTCGCCTGTGCCCGACTCCGGGGTGGCGTCAGACGTCAGATGGTCCCCGCCGCGGTGGGAAACCACATTCATCAGCGTGACGAATGAATCCCTGCAGGTTGTCATCGACGAGGCGAATCGCCATACGAACGCCCACGGAGCCGAGGGGTGGGAGGTCGTCAACTCGTCGGTGCAGCGCGTTCAGGTCTCGCATCACTTCGCCGGCTACGACAAGGGCGGCGAGTTCTACTTCGAGTGGAGCATCGTCTGCACCATGAAGCGGCCCTTGCCACCTGCCTGAGCCTCGCCCGCAGGTGTGGCGGTTACGGCCGCGTTCCGCATTGACCTAACATCGCTGGGTGACCGAATCCCGTTCGATCGGCGACCCGGCTGGCCTTGTCGCCGACGCCTGCTGCGCCGAGGCCGGGCACGGACACGCGATCACGCACGACTCGCAGTGGCAGCGCCGCGCGCAGTGGGCGTGGCGGCTGGCCTGGGTCAGCATGGCCGCAATGGTCACCGAAGGCGTGGTCGGGCTCTGGCAGGGTCTCGAGGTCGGCTCCATCGCGTTGATCGGCTGGGCGTTGGGCAGCCTGCCGGAGGCGCTGGGCAGCGCGATGGTCGCGTGGCGGTTCTCCGGTTCACGCACCTTGTCGCACACCGCCGAGCGTCGCGCCCAAATCGGCGTCGCATGGTCGTTTTGGCTGACCGCTCCCTATGTCGCCGCGGATTCCATCCACCATCTGCTCTACGAGCAGCACGCCGAGACCTCGGTGATCGGTATCGCGTTGACGGCAGCCTCGCTGGTGCTGATGCCGATTCTGGGCCGGGCCAAGCACCGGCTCGCCGATCGCTTGGGGTCGGCCGCCACCGCGGGCGAAGGCACCCAGAATTACCTGTGCGGCGCGCAGGCCGCGGCCGTCCTGGTCGGTCTGGCTGTCGTCGCGCTCTGGCCGAGCTGTTGGTGGTTCGACCCGGTGATCGGCCTGGGCATCGCCGCCGCCTCGATCTGGCAGGGCGTCAAGTCGTGGCGCGGCGAGGACTGCGGCTGCTGAATCCCGCGAGGGTCGTCATTCTTCGTCGGTTGCGTCCGCTGACTCGTTGCCCCACGTGCTTGGCATCATCGGCATGCGAGGCGAGCTGCCGAAGTCATCTTCGGCGAGCGTGGCCAGTCCAGTTGCCGCGCCGGCGCTGACTTTGGTTGCGGTCCCGGAGAATCCGAGCGGTCCGGCCCCTTGCGTCGAGGGGTATGCGGTCGGCTCGTCGTCCAGGTCGATGTATTCGTGGCCGCGTCCGGGACGTTCGACGGTGGGCCGCCGGCGCCGGCCACCCGGCGTCTTCTTCGGCGTCGCCGCCACGGCTGGGTTTTCGATGCCCGCGGCCAATTGCGCTTCCTTGGCCTTGGCCGCCTGGCTCGCCGCTCTGCGCGCCGTCGCGGACAGGACGCCGACCATGTACAGGTAGCCCTGCATGGTTGCCAGCGGAGGCCCGGCCGGTGTCGGCGGCGGCGGTGGTGGGGCGTGCGCCGGTGTCGAGGTCACCACCTGCGCCGGTGTGGCGGCCGGTGCGGGAGCCGGCGTGGGCGCGGGCGTGGGGCCCGGTGGTGCCGCCATGGCGAGGGGCATCGGTAGCGGGGGGACCGGCATCGGCGGGATCGCAGCCAGCCCGGCCAGGCCGGCCAGGCCTGCGAAGCCCGCCAACGGCGCAGCGGCCAAAGGAATCAACGGCACGGTCAGCAACGGCAGCACCGTGGGGATCAGCGCCACCACCGATTCGAGCAAGGTTTTCAGCAACGCGATGGTGTCGGTGATGACGGTGCCGATCGCTTCGATGGTGTCGAGCACCAGGGTCAAGCCGATGGCATAAGGGCTGCCCGTCGCGAACGCCGCGGTGATGTCGCCCCCGATGAACGAGAAGGTTTCGGACAGAAAGGCGACGTACGAACCGATATCCAACGGGTAGCCGAGGGCGAACGCGACGTTGAACGGGCTGAGGAAGGACAGCGGATTGCCGAGCTCGGGCAGGAACGGATCGATCTGGGTGAACAGTGCGATCAGGAAGGGATTGTTGTCGATATTGTCGATGATCGGCTGAAGGACGTTGTTGTAGAAGTCGGTGTAGCCGATACGCTGCAACCAATCCATCCATTGCTGTTCGGTGTCCGGCGGCAACGTTGAGGTCGAATCGGCGGTCGACGCAGCGGAATTCGCTTTCACGACCTGCGGTGCCGGGGTGGTCTGCGGCGACGCCGCGACCGCTGCGCCGGAGATGGTTTGATACGCGCCCATCACTGTGGCGGCCTGGACCCACATCCGCGCGTAATCGGTCTCATTCAGGGCGATCGGAATGGTGTTGATACCAAGGAAATTCGTCGCCAGCAGCACACCGTGGGTGATGTGGTTGGCGGCCAGCTCGGGCAGCGTCGGCATGGCGGCCAGCGCGGCGGTGTAGGCCGTCGCGGCCACTTCTTGTTGAGCGGCAGTCGCGGCACTGTCGGAGCCGGCCTGGGTCAGCCACGCCAGATACGGCACGTGTGCGGCGACGTAGGCTTCGGCGCTCGGGCCGTCCCACGTCCCGGCCTGCACGGCTTCCAAGACCGCGGTCAGCTCAACGGCGGTCTCGGTGTAGGTGACGCTCAACGAATTCCACGCCTGCGCGGCCGCGAGCAGGGAACCCGGGCCGGGGCCGCTGCTCAGCAGCGCGGAGTGCACCTCTGGGGGCGCTGCCATGAAGATCGGGGCGGTCATGATGCGTCCTTCCTGCCCGGGGTGCCGGATATCTGGCTGAAAACGCAGTCACCGCAGAGTCCGCCTCCCGGCGTGCGGTAGTACAGGCAGCAACTGTTACGGCGATGGCTGTATCCATCGAAAGAGACTGTGCCGCAGAGTCGTTCGTCCTCACATAGGCGGCGGGCCATTTGCTCTCCCGGGCCGGGCGAGGTGGTGGCTCGATGGCGGTCGTATTCCCGCGCGGCGCCCAGAAGCGCCGATGCTGCGTTGCCGCACAACAACTCTTGCGAGATCGGCTGCAGTGCAACGCCCAGCGGTGTCAGATGCCCGTCGAGGATGGTGTCGGCCAGCATCGACTCGAGGTCGTCGCCCTGCCAGCCGACCGGATCGGCGATGTGCAACGTGATCTGGCCGCCGGTTTCGCGGTACAGCAACTCATCGGCGCCCAGTGCGGGCAGCAGTCGGTGGCCGGCGACGGCGCCGATGCCGATCGACCACAATCGCGCGGCGAAGCCGAGGAAGAAGATCGAGGCGGCGACTCGCGGTTCCGCCGCACCGAGGCGGGCCTGGACCCGCTCGACGATGCCGCCCAGCAGGTCGCGGTCGGTGTAGAGCTGTTGCGCGGAGCACCAGCTGTTGTCGACCGGCCCGGTGCCGACGGCGAAATAAGGATTGATCTGCGCGATCTCGGCCAGCACGGCCGGTAGGTCCGCAGTGTTGGGCTCAGCGGGGGCCCGGAAACGGCGTGACATCGACGCTCGCCAGCTCTCTCGGGGTCGACCGCCCCGGGTTGCAGGTTGCGACGACGCGAGTGTCCTGGCTCTCGGATCGCTGCTTGCCTCGCCTTCCAGCTCGCGGCCGTGGCTAGTGAGGTTCGCTCCCCGATGACAGTGGCGGGACCGCGCCGGATTCGCACCGGCTTCCTACATCGTCATCGCCTTACCCGGGCATTATCGCATTCTCGCGACGTTGCTGTTCGCAATTGAGCCGCGAGCAGTTCGCCAGCTGACGGTGGCCTTGCTCACCCCGCGCCGGCGCTCAACGCATCGACCGCCGCGTCGATGTCGGGGACGACCGCAGCGCCGTGGCGGGCGACCAGCTGCCCGAGTGAGCGGGCCAGGTGCGGCCCGACCGCGTCTGCGAGCAGCACCTCTTCGCCGATCACGATGCCGCCGACCATGTGTGCCGCCATCAACCGGTTGTCGCGGGTCACTTCGTAGCGCCAGTCTGCGATGTGCAGGCGTGCGGGTCGGGAGGTGAAGATTCCCCGGCGCGCGGCGATGTGCGTGACGCCGGGTACGCAGCCAAAAACGTTGATCACCAACGCGATTCCACCGGGCCCGGCCAGCGCGTCGGTGACGGTGCGGCTTACTCGCTCGGCATCGAAAGCTGCCATCAGTCGTTCATGGCCAGCACGAACGACGGCGCGATGGTTTCGGCTGTCCCGCTGCGCCGCACCGCCGTTCCGGCGGCGTAGAACTCGACCGTGTGGAAGCCCCAGGCGTAGTTCTGGATGGCGAAATGAACCCCGACGACTCCGGACGCACCGTCGCGCTCGGCTTCGCTTTGCATGCGCGACATGGCCAACTCGCGCGCTTCGTAGTTTCCTTGCGTCCATTGCGGCATCTCGGTGTTGCGGCCCATCTGCCGCAGGGTCTGCAGAAAGCCCTGCGCGGCAATGTGAAAGACACAGTTGCCCATGACGAAGGCCACCGGCGCATAACCCGATCGAAGCAGGGTCGCCAGGTCCTGTCCCGACAGGTGGCTGGCAAAGGCCTGACCGTTGGTGCGCCGAAACGACCCGGGTTTAGGGGCGTAGCGCACCGCGGTGCCGACCGCGATGAATTCCAAGTGCTCCGATTCAGCGCCGTGCTGGCGCCATTCCAGGCGGACACCGACGACGCCGTCGGCGCCCAAAGCGTCGGCTTCGGCCTGCATGCGGGCCATGGCGTTCCAGCGCGCCCGATATGTCGCCTCGGTGAGTACCGGCAGCTCGGATTGTTGCCGGATACCGGTGAATTGGTAGCCCACGTGGTAGACCGAGACACCCATCACGAGGTCGAGCGGCTCGAAACCTGCCCCGTGCAGAAGGGCGAATTCGTTGATGGACAGATCGGACGTGAAGACCTTGTCGGCGTGCGAGAGCCGTTCGCTGGCAACGGGGTCGAGCGGGGTCGATGACACGTAAGGCCTTCTTTCAGCAATCGTTTTCAACGATCGAGCATTTCGCCGGACGAGCATTTCGCCGGTTGCGCACATCGTACGAGGCCTGCGACGGCCCGGCGGGCGCTTTTCAGTCCAACCGGTACCGAATCAAACGTGAACTGTTCGCGACGACGGCGACCGACGATGCGTTGTGCAGGATCGCCGCGAGCACCGGTGACAGTGCGCCACCGGCGCCGATGAGCAACCCGGCGGCGTTGACGGCGATCGACATGCCGTAGTTCTGCCGAATGACCTCGACCGCGCGCGCGCCCAGGTCGCCGACGTCGAGTAGCCGTCGGAGGTCGTCGTTGGCCAGCGCGACGTCGGCGGTCTCGACCGCGACGTCGGTGCCGGCCAGCCCCATGGCGATGCCGATATTCGCCGCGGCCAGCGCCGGGGCGTCGTTGATGCCGTCGCCGACCATCCCGACGATGTAGCCCTCGTCCTGAAGTTGGCGCACCACCTCGAGCTTGTCCTCGGGCATCACCTCTGCCCGCCACTCGTCGATATCGAGTTCGCCCGCAACGACTTTCGCGATGTCGGGGTGATCGCCGGTGAGCATGACTATTCGGCGGATTCCGTTGGAGCGCAACTTCTTCAACACATCGAGAGCCTCGGAACGGATCTCGTCGCGCAGGCTGATCAGCCCGACCAGCGTGTCGTCCACCGCGAGCAGCAGCGGGGTCTCGGCCTGGCGGCGCAGTTTGTCGACCCAGTCTGCGGCCTCGCGGGACACCTCGACATTCTCCGACCGCAGCAGCGACGGGCTGCCCAGCAGCAGGGTCCGGCCGTCGGCCCAGGTCCGCATGCCCAGCCCGACCAGCACCTCGCATTCCTCGTGCGGCGGAATGATGATGCGGCGTTCCTCGGTCGAGCGGATCACAGCCTCGGCCAGTGGATGGCGAGAGTGCAACTCTGAGCTGGCCGCGTAGGCGAGCACCTGCTCGGGCTGCCAATCATCGTGCAACGCAATGATGTTCGTGACCACCGGACGCCCGACCGTGAGCGTCCCGGTCTTGTCGAAGACCATCGCGTCCACCCGGCCGGCCTGCTCGAGATGCGACCCGCCCTTGATCAGGATGCCGCGCCGAGCGCCGTTGCCGATCGCCGCGCTGATCGACGTCGGGGTCGCCAGGCCCACCGCGCACGGGCAAGCGATCAGCAGCATCGTCATCGCGCGCCGGACATCGCCGGTGAGGGCCAGGGTGATCGCCGAGACGATGAACGAGATCGGCACGAAGCGACGCGAGAAGTTCTCGCCGATGGTTTGGATGGGTGCGCGGTCGTGTTGCGCCTCTTCGACGCGGGAGATGATGCGGCCGATGGCGGTCTGGTTGCCGACCGCACGGGCGCGAACGATCAGGCGGCCGCGCAGCACCACCGAACCGGCATGCACGGTCGACCCGGCAACAATGCTGACCGGCAGGGTTTCGCCGGTGATCGCGGACTGGTCGACCACGGCCTCGCCGTCGACCACGTCACCGTCGACCGGGATCGCGAC
>DASXJI010000440.1:0-6697 GCA_036497495.1 Mycobacterium sp. | reverse complement strand
GTGACATCGGTCGCGCCGATGATCATGCGGCACGGCACCGAACAGAACAAGCTCGAGTTCCTTCCGCCGATCGCTCGCGGCGAGCTGATCTGCGCGGTCGGCTACTCCGAACCCGAAGCGGGCACCGATCTGGCCAGTCTGCGCACCCGGGCGGTGCAAGACGGCGACGAGTGGGTGATCACCGGATCCAAGATCTGGAACAGCGTGGCCAACCGTGCCACGCATGAATGGCTCTGTGTGCGAACAGATCCCAATGCGGCCCGACACCGCGGCATCTCGGTGATCATGGTTCCGACCAATCTGCCCGGGATAGAAATTCGTCCGCTCTACGCGTGGTCGGGGTATCGCACCAACGAAGTGTTCTTCGACGCGGTACGGGTGCCTGTCGGCAACTTGATCGGGGAACTTAATCGAGGCTGGACCTACATCACCGGCGCGTTGGACCTCGAGCGAGGCGCGCTGACCAATGCGGGCGATCTGCGCCGCGCACTCGACGAGCTGACCGAGCTGGCCGGCCGGCCGCGTCGCGATGGTTCGGTGCCGTTGCAGATCGCCGGCTTCCGCCGCCGCCTCGTTCAAGCGGAGGCGGATGTCGAGGCGGCCATGCTGATGGGGTATCAGGCGGCTTCGCTGCTGGACAGCGGAGTGATCCCCACCGTGGAGGTAAGCGTCGAGAAAGTGTTCAGCAGCGAATTACGCCAGCGGATCGCCGATTTGGCCATCGACCTGCTCGGCCCCGACGGCCTGTTGGCGTACCGCAGCCCGGGCGCGCCCGAGGACGGGAAATTCGAACAGCTCTACCGGGTGTCGCCGCTGATGCGGTTCGGTGGTGGCACCAACGAGGTCCTCCGCGACGTGATTGCGCAGCGCGGCCACGGCATGCCGTCCTACGGACGCTGATGGTGACGACATCGTGAAACTGCTACCCGATCAGGACTGGCGAGATCTGGCGTCGATGCTCTCCGCGCTGTTCGCCGCCGAGTGCCCGATAAGCCTGGTCCGCGAGCTTCGCGACGCGGACCCACGATCGATGCCCGCCCGGCTGTGGAAATCGTTGGCGGACGCCGGCGTATTCGGCCTGTTGCTTCCGCAGGAATACGGCGGCGCCGGTGGCGCGCTATCCGACTTAGGGATCTTCTGCCTCGAGGCGGGCCGCGGCCTGTGCCCGACGATCGTGCACGGCACGGTGCAGGCCGCTCTGGCCATCCAGCTGCTCGGCGGACCTGCTCAGCATGCGGCCTGGTTGCCCTCGCTGGCCGACGGAAGCATCAGTGCCACAACATGTTTGTGGGGTCCACGTAATGCCGCAGTGACCACACCGACGCTGCGTGTGCGGTCGGAAGCGTGGGGTGGCTGGCGGCTCAGCGGAGCGGTCGATTTCGTGGCGGATGCCGACCTGGCCGATCACATCGTGGTGTCGGCAGCCGCGGCGGGGGAGCGGGTGATGGCGTTCGTCGTGCCGTTGACCGCAGCGGGCCTGTGGATCGACCCGCTGCGGTTGATGGGCGGGCACCGCACATTCCGGATCGGATTCGACGATGTCGAGGTGATTGACCCGGCGGCGGTGCTGGACGGGGCCGACGGCGCGGGTCTGGCCGAACAGGACGTGCGCCGGCTGGCAAACGCCGCAGTGGCGTTGCTGTCGCTGGACCTCGTCGGTGTCGGCGAGGCTGTGCTGCAGCGCACGGTTGATTACACGATGGCGCGCAAGCAGTTCGGCCGCCCGATCGCGTCCTTTCAGGCCGCACAGCATCTAGTGGCGAATATGCATATCGCGCTGGCCGCGGCGCGACTCGCTGCCCATTCGGCGGTGTTCTGGATCGGGAAGGGCCACACCGCCACCCGTCAGACCGCGATTGCCCGCATGCATGCGGCGAACGCGGCGAAACTGATCACGCTCGATGCGCACCAGTTGCACGGCGGCATGGGCTATGTGCTCGAGACCGACCTGCATTTGTTCTCCGAGCGGGCCCGGGTGTTGTCGACACTGGGCGGCGGAGCGGATGTCGCGGCGACGTGGCTGGAGGACGAGGCGTGAGCGAACCGCGACGACGACGATGCAGAGCCAAGCGATGAGGAGGAGCGGCGCACACGAACAGAGTCTGATCGACGCCGAATCGGCGTCGCGAGTGGGAACGGTAGCGGCCACGGCAACGGGTGAAGTCAACCGGCGCGACTGGCAACGGTGGGCTGCGGCGGTCGGTGACCACAATCCACTGTGGTTCGACCCCGAATACGCTCGCGCCCAAGGCTATCGCGACGTCGTCTGCCCGCCGCTCTACCTGCAGTACGCCATTCTGGGGGTCACGCCGCTGGACGGGTTGCGGCCGGATGGGTCGTCGGGAGCCGTGTCGGGCAGCCTTGCTTTTCCCCGTGCTCCCAAGCGCATGGCCGGCGGGGAGAGCACCACGTTTCACCGGCCGGCGTATCACCGCGACGAGATCGAGATGGTGCGAA
This sequence comes from Mycobacterium sp., assembly GCA_036497495.1. Lineage (GTDB taxonomy): Bacteria > Actinomycetota > Actinomycetes > Mycobacteriales > Mycobacteriaceae > Mycobacterium. Next base: position 4,240 of record DASXJI010000440.1, on the reverse strand, counting down.
CGATCGAGTCGATCGTGGAGAAGCGGGGCCGTTCCGGCAGGTTCGTGCTGGTCACCTGGCGAACCGTCTACCGCAATCAGCGGGACGAATTGGTCGCGGAGGCAACAACATCGATGATCGCCCGTCCCTAATGAGTGCTGTGGCCCGCGAGCAGATCTTTTACGAGGACATCCACCCGGGCGACACCTTGCCGACACTGGCAGTGACGGCCGACGAAAGACAGTTGTTCTTCTTCAGCGCCGCGACGTACAACGGCCACCGGATCCACTACGACAAAGACTGGGCGCGAACGGTCGAGGGTTATGACGACGTCATCGTGCAGGGTCCGCTGCAGGCCGCACTGCTGGCCCGCGCCATTACCGACTGGATCGGCGGGCGTGGCCGATTGGTGGCGTACGCCGTGCAGAACCGGGCGGTTGCGATAGCCGGCGAGGAGCTGAGCTTCGGCGGATCGGTGACCGCAAAGCAGCTGGCCGACAACGTCGGTCTGGTCGACCTCGAAATTGCCGGTAGGCGCGGCGACACCGTCCTGATGCCGGGCACCGCCACGGTTGCACTGCCGCTGCGTGGAGACCAGTCGTGACGGGCCTGCGGGGCGACGCCGCGATCATCGGGATCGCCGAACTACCGGCCGAGCGCAAGCAAACCCGCCCCCCGTCGTTCACCCTCGACCAGTACGCGCTGCTGGCCAAAATGGTCGTCGACGATGCCGGCGTGGACGCGGCGGTGGTCAACGGCCTGATATGCCACGGATTGGCGGAATCCGACATGTTCGTCCCGGCCACGCTTGCCGAATATCTAGGCCTGCCGGTGAATTTCGGTGAGCGCGTCGACCTTGGTGGCGCAACATCCGCCGGGATGGTGTGGCGCGCAGCGGTCGCCGTCGAACTCGGGTTGTGCGACGCGGTGCTCGCGGTCGTACCGGGCTCGGCGGTGCTGCCGACGTCGACTCGCCACCCACCATCGCCGCCCGGGTGGCACGGCGCATCCAGCAACAAGTACGGCTCACCGCAGGCCGAGTTCGAAATTCCGTACGGCAATGTCGGCCAGAACGGGCCTTACGCGCAGATAGCGCAGCGGTACGCCGCGCTTTTCGGTTACGACCCAACAGCTCTGGCGAAAATCGCGGTCGACCAGCGTACGAACGCCTGCGCGCATCCCGGCGCGGTGTTCCACGGTAAGCCCATCACCGTCGACGACGTCCTGACCAGCCCGATGATCGCCGATCCCATCCATATGCTGGAAACGGTGATGCGGGTGCAGGGCGGTGTGGGTGTCCTGGTCGCCAGCGCCGACGTGGCCCGCCGTGCGCGTCACCGTCCGGTGTGGGTCAAGGGATTCGGCGAGCACATCGCCTTCAAAACAGCGACCTACGCCGAAGACTTGATGACGACACCGATCGCGCGCGCCGCCGAACGCGCCTTCGCGATGGCGGGTCTGGCCCCCTCAGCTATCGACATGGCATCGCTCTACGACTGCTACACCATCACCGTCTTGATGACCCTCGAAGACGCCGGTTTTTGCGGCAAAGGCGAAGGCATGGACTGGGTGAACCAGCGCGACTTCACTTTTGCGGGCGACTTTCCGCTCAACACCGCGGGCGGCCAACTCTCATTCGGGCAGGCCGGAATGGCCGGCGGCATGCACCACGTGGTCGACGCCACGCGTCAGGTGATGGGCCGCGCCGCCACGGCGCAGGTCGCCGACTGCAACCACGCATTCGTCAGCGGCACCGGCGGGATCATGAGTGAACAAGTCGCGCTGGTACTGGGTGGTGACTGAGATGACCGAGACGACACCACTTCCCGAGGCCACCCCGGTGTCAGCGCCGTTCTGGCAGGCGCTCACCGAACACCGGGTCCTGGTTCAGTATTCGCCGTCACTGGCGCGGCACGTGTTCTATCCCCGCACGCTGGCGCCGGGCACACTGGCCGACGACCTGCAGTGGCGCGAAATCGACGGTGCCGGATCGGTGTACACATTCACGGTGGCGCGCCGGCCCACCGGCCCACCCTGGGCGGATTCGCTACCGCAGATCCTCGCCGTCGTCGAGTGGGACGCCGGACCGCGGTTCAGCACCGAGCTGGTGGACGTGGATCCAGCCGATGTCCGGATAGGAATGCGGGTGAGCCCGGTGTTCTGCGACATTCCCGACAGCGGAGTCACGTTGTTGCGGTATCGGCCGGAGCCAACCGATGTTTGAGACCATGCAGCAGTTGCTACGGTCCCGGATGCGCGACGACACCCTCGCCGTCGCATACGGCGATCAGACCTGGACCTGGCGCGAGCACCTAGCCGAGGCCGCGGGCGAGGCGTCGGCGTTGATCGGTCTTGCCGACACCGGTCGTCCGCTGCACGTCGGCGCGCTGCTCGGCAACTCGCCTGCCATGCTGCGCTCGATGGCGGCGGCCGGGTTGGGCGGCTACGTGTTGTGCGGAATCAACACCACCCGCCGCGGCGCCGGGCTGCTGTCCGACATCCGACGAGCGGATTGCCAACTGCTGCTTGCTGATTCCGACCACCTACCATTGCTGGACGGCTTGGATCTCGACGGCATCACCATGCTCGACGTGACGTCGCAGCGTTACCTCGACGCGGTTGCGGCCGCGCCGCCGCTGGTGCCGTGGCGCGAGGTCGAACCGGCCGACACCTTGATGATGATCTTCACGTCGGGAACCAGCGGCGATCCGAAGGCAGTTCGGTTCGCCCACGTGATGGCGATTCTTTGCGGCGCAAGCCTGATCGGGCAGTACGACGTGACCACCGACGATGTCTGCTACCTGTCGATGCCGCTGTTTCATTCCAACGGTGTGGCGGCCGGCTGGGCGGTGGCCATCGGTAGTGGTGCGGCGATGGTGCCCGCCCGGTTCTCCACGTCGAGGTTTCTCGATGACATCCGTCGCTACCACGTCACCTACATGAACTACGTCGGCAAGCCGCTGGCCCTGATGCTGGCCACCCCGGAGCGGGCCGACGATGCCGAGAACACATTGCGGATCGCATTCGGCAACGAGGCAACCGATCGCGATATCGCAGAATTCACCCGGCGGTTCGGCTGCCGGGTGGTCGACAGCTTCGGATCCAGCGAGTTCGCGGTCATCGTCACCCGCGAAGACGGCACGCCCGCTGGGTCTATCGGTAAGGGGTACCCCGGCGTCGCCGTGTACCACCCGGAATCGGTGACCGAGTGCGCGCCAGCGGATTTCGATGATCACGGTGCGCTGGCCAACTTCGACGAGGCGGTCGGGGAACTGGTGAACACCCAGGGAGCCGGCCTGTTCGCCGGGTACTACAACGACCCTGCGGCCACCAGCGAGCGGTTGCGCCACGGCATGTACTGGTCGGGTGATCTGGCGTATCGGGACACCGACGGCTGGATCTACCTGGCCGGTCGCACGGCGGATTGGCTGCGGGTCGACGGCGAGAACCTGGCTGCCGCACCCATCGAGCGAATTCTGCAGCGCCTGACCCCGATCAACCAGGTCGCGGTGTATGGGGTGCCGGATCGAGGAGTCGGCGACCAGGTGATGGCCGCCATCGTTCTCAACGAGGGCACGTCCCTGACGCCAGAGGAATTCGAGAAATTCCTGGCCACTCAGCCCGACTTGTCGCCCAAGGCGTGGCCGCGTTTCGTCCGGATCAACAAGGAGCTTCCGCAGACGGCGACCAGCAAGATTCTGAAACGCGAGTTGATCCGCGGGGGAGTGACAGCCGGCAGCGGTGTGCTGTGGGAGCGGGCAGGACGTGGAACCGCGTACGCCGTGGCCGACTAACGCGTAGCAGTGATGTACTCCGAGTGCATGATCTCGTCGAGGTCCAAGTCGACCTGGGCCGGGGTCCGGCCGTATTCGCGCTGCAGTTCCGGGTTGGTCTGCACGGGGTCGACCTTCCACCCGTGATCGGCAAGCCATTGCGCTGGTTTGGTTTTCGTCGCGTCGTCGTAGGTCAAGGTCGAGAAATTCACATCGCCGGACAGGTTGAGGCCCGGGTAACTGCCTTCCAGTGCAGCGAGCCGGTCCTGGTCAAGACACGAGCCCAGGGCGCCGATCCCGAGCCGGCTGCCCGGCGCCGACAATTCGGTGATCCGACTGAACAATGTGTCCTGGGCGTCGCCGGTCAAGTATGGCAGAATGCCCTCCACCGACCAGGCAGTCGGGAGTTCGATGTTGAAGCCATTGTCCCGCAACGGTATTGACCAGTCGTCGCGCAGGTCGGCGGCGACGTCGCGCCGGTCGGCCGC
>DASXJI010000439.1:0-5639 GCA_036497495.1 Mycobacterium sp. | reverse complement strand
CCCTTTAGGCATGGCGCCACTCCTCCTCATCGCTACGTCCCCCTAGCCGCTGCGCGGCTGGAGGTACCCCCACTGCATCGTCGTCGGCGGTGGGCATCTTCACCTCTCCATTTCGCGTGCGGTGCAATGTGATTGACCGGGCTTTAACCGCCCGACCACGGCTTCACCTTCAGGAATCCTCCGCCATCGACGCGGAGCTGCTGGCCGGTGATGTAGCGGGCGGCATCGGACGCCAGGAACAGCACGGCCTCGCTGATGTCCTCGGGTTCGACGTAGGGAATGGGCATGGCCTGCACCAGCGGGAAAACCGGTTCCGCGTCCTCGCGGGTCGGGTTCTTCAGGTCGGGCCGGAAGGCTCGGTACATCGGTGCGCTGTGCAACATGTCGGTGTTGACGTTCGTCGGGTGCACCGCGTTCATCCGGATGGAAAAGGGGGCCAGTGAGCGTGCGAAGTCGTTGACATAGTGCGCGGCAGCGATTTTCGCGAAGGCGTACCCCGCTCCTCCGGGACCGCCGTCGATCCCGGAGGTGTTCATCGACGACATGAAGGCCGCGTTGGACCCGATCACGATGATCGACGCGCCGGAGTCCAGATGCTTGAGGCTGGCGTGCACGAGGTTGAGCACGCCGCCCAGGTCCACGTCGACGGCATCGGCGAAGGCCTGCGCCGGCAGGCCCGCCGTCAACGGACAGATGCCGGCATTGGCGACCACGATGTCGAGGTGACCGAGCTCTGCGACGCCGCGGTCGATCGCCGCCGACAGGGCTGCGCGATCGCGAACATCGGCGATCTCGGTGACGACGCGCTGGCCCTCCTTCTCGACCAGCCGAGCGGTTTCGTCGAGGTCTTCGGGCCGGGCCAGTGGGTACTCGTTGGTCTCGATGTCTTCGCACAAGTCGATCGCGATGATGTCGGCGCCCTCGGCGGCGAGCATCCGCGCGTGCGAGCGCCCTTGTCCGCGCGCGGCTCCACTGATGACCGCGACCTTGCCTGTCACCCTGCCCATAGCCGATCCCTTCTCATGCGCTCAGCAATGCGACCTACATTGGGGCTCAAGCCATTCGATATGGGGACGGTCATCTGTAGTCGTCGCTGTGGGCTCGGCAAGAGCGTTGACCCGGCCGTCGTCAGGACCGGACGAGCGTTCGACTCCATTGCTTCTCTTCCACGCGCTGCGTCATTGCAGGACAGGCTGACGAATATCTATAGTATCTATACTACCTAAAATAGAAAAGACACCGAATAGGGTGGACAGATGGCAGGCGTGCTCACTGGCGTCGTCCGGGTCGTCGAGCTGGCTTCGTAGACATACGTTCCGGCTGCCGGTGTCGCGTTGGCGGAGGGTGGCGCCGACGTCATCAAGGTCGAGATCGTCGTGGGCGGCCACCCTGGCCGCGCGCTGGTGGTCGGAGCCTGTAGCCTGCCCTCGAATACCGTCTGGTGGAGGGATATGTCATGACTTCGGGCGTCGAACAACTGGAGTTTCAGGCCGAGGCGCGGCAACTGCTGGATCTGATGGTCCACTCGGTCTACTCCGACAAGGATTCGTTTCTGCGGGAGCTGATCTCCAACGCCTCCGATGCGCTCGACAAGCTGCGGATCGAAGCATTCCGCAACAAGGACCTGGACGTCGACACGTCCGATCTGCACATCGAGATCGATGTCGACAAGGACGCCCGTACCCTGACCATCCGCGACAACGGCATTGGCATGACCCGCGCCGAGGTGGTCGATCTGATCGGCACGCTGGCCAAATCCGGTACCGCCGAGCTGCGTCAGCAGTTAAGGGAAGCCCAGAACGCTAAAAACCCAGCGGTCTCCGAGGAGCTGATCGGTCAGTTCGGCATCGGCTTCTACTCCACTTTCATGGTGGCCGACAAGGTCGAGCTGCTCACGCACAAGGCGGGCGACAGCGAGGCCACCAAGTGGGAGTCGAGCGGCGATGGCACCTACACCATCGCCACCGTCGAGGGCGCTCCGCAAGGGACATCGGTCACCCTGCATCTCAAGCCAGCGGATGCCGAGGACGCGATCCACGACTACGCCTCGGAGTGGAAGATCCGGACGCTGGTCAAGAAGTACTCCGACTTCATCGCCTGGCCGATCCGGATGGAGGTCGAAAAGACCACACCCGGTGAAAATGGCGGCGAAGACACCGTCACCAAGGAGGTCGAGACCCTCAACTCGGGTAAAGCGCTGTGGGCCCGGCCCAAAGACGAGGTATCCGACGAGGAGTACAAGGAGTTCTACAAGCACATCGGGCACGCCTGGGACGAGCCGCTCGAAGTCATCTCAATGAAGGCCGAGGGCACTTTCGAGTATCAAGCCCTGCTCTTCATCCCGTCGCGTGCCCCGCTCGACTTGTACGAACCGGACGCCGCGATCGGCGTGCAGCTGTACGTCAAGCGTGTGTTCATCATGGGTGACTGCGACCAGCTGATGCCTCGATACCTGCGGTTCGTCAAGGGTGTCGTGGATGCACAGGACCTGTCGCTGAACGTTTCCCGCGAGATCCTGCAGCAGGACCGGCAGATCAACGCGATCCGGCGGCGGTTGACCAAAAAGGTCCTGTCGACAATCAAGGATCTGCAGTCTGAGCGGCCCGACGATTACCGCACATTCTGGAGTGAGTTCGGAAAGGTCCTCAAAGAAGGATTGATGCGGGACTTCGACAACCAGGAGACGCTGCTGGAGATCTCGTCGTTCGCCTCGACGCACAGCGAGGAGCAGCTGACCACGCTCGCCGAATACGTGGGGCGGATGAAAGAAGGCCAGCGGCAGATCTTTTACGCCACCGGTGAATCGCCGCAGCAGATCTTGAACACACCGCACCTCGAAGCGTTCAAGGCGAAAGGTTATGAAGTGCTACTGCTCTCCGACACCGTCGACGAGATCTGGCTGGGATCGGTGACCGAGTTCGACGGCAAACCACTGCAGTCGGTGGCCATGGGTGACGTGGACCTCGACTCCGAGGAAGAGAAGGCGGCGCACGAGGCCGAACGTAAGGAACAGGAAACGGATTTCGCCGATTTGCTGACCTGGTTGACCGAGACACTTGGCGAGCACGTCAAGGAAGTCCGGCTATCCACCCGCCTGACCGACTCGCCGGCCTGCCTGATCACCGACACCTTCGGCATCACCCCGTCGTTGGCCCGCATCTACCGCGCCACCGGGCAGGATGTCCCGGTCGGTAAGCGGACGTTGGAGCTCAACCCGACCCACCCGCTCATCACCGGCCTACAGCAGGCCCACAAAGACCGGGGCGACGATCCGACGAATGGCGAAACTGCCGAATTGCTCTACGGGGCTGCCCTTCTCGCCGAAGGCAACGCACCCGAAGATCCGGCCCGGTTCGCCGAATTGCTGGCGCACCGGCTGGCGCGGACGGTTTAGCGGCTGACTTTCCCGTGCTTGACCTGATTGAACGGCACGCCGCGATCGGCGGCGTATTCGCGAGGGAAGTTCAACACCCGCTCGCCGATGACGTTGCGGGCCAACTCGCTGGTGCCGCCACCAATACACACCGTTTGTCGGGCGAGATAGCGCAGACCGGCCTCCAGGCCTTCCCCTTCGGCGCCGACGACTCCAGCCGTTCCGGTGATGGCCAATCCGGCGTCCATCTCCAAAGTGACTGTCTCGGCGTGGAATAGCCGCAGCAGCGTACCCGCGGCAGGCGGCAGCGTCCCGTTGTTGACGCTGCGGAAGACGTGGGCGCCCAGTTGGTCACTAACCGCCCGGTGCACCAGTGCGCGTCCGGCGATCTGCCGCACTCGTTCGTTGTCGGCTTGTTTGGTCTTCTCGGCCAGCCGCACGTAGTTCACCGGCGTCGATCGGCCGCCCTCGCTGCCGCTGCCGCTGGCGAATTCCGAGCCCATGCCCACCGCGCGGCGCTCGTGATAGAGCTGGCGCGAAGCCACCGACCACCCGTCGTTGACATCGCCGACGACAGCGTCGTCACCGACGTCGACGTTATCGAGGAACTCCTCGCAGAATTCCGTGGATCCATTCAGCTGAGTGATGCGCCGCAACGTGATTCCGGGATGCTTGATCGGCACCAAGAACATGGTCAGGCCGTCGTGCTTGGGCACATCCCAATTCGTGCGGGCCAGGCACAAGCCATAGTCGGCACCGAATGCGCTGGTGCTCCACGTCTTTGCGCCGTTGAGCACCCAGTGGTCGCCGTCGCGCTCTGCGCGGGTGAGCACACCCGCGAGGTCTGAGCCGCCGCTGGGCTCGGACAACAGCTGAACCAAAATCTCGTCACCGCGGAGGGCGGCGCCGATGTGCTGACGTTTTTGTTCCTCGCTGCCGGTATCGAGCAAAGTCGCGCAGCAGATGGTGAACGTGGGCGTGTTGAGGATCAGCGGCATCTCATAACCGAGGCTTTCGTCGTTGAACGCCTTCTGATACTCGTAGCCCAGCCCCAAGCCGCCGTACTCGCGTGGGAAGCAGATCCCGGCGAATCCGCCTTCAAAGAGCCGCTTTTGGAGTTCACGAGCGCGCAGCCAGCAACGCTCCTCGTCGCGATGAGCCGCCGGCGGGTGCGCCGGGTCGATCGGCGGCATGTTCTCGGCCAGCCAGGCGCGGGCCCGGGCCCGGAAGTCATCGATCGATTCAGCGACAGCATCGGCGCGGTGCGTCTCGGTCATCAGGCGGACCTCGGCGCCTGCTGCCCCGCCTCCTGCAACTGGTACACCCGCAGGTTGTGTTCTTCCGGCGTCCCGAACATGGACCGATACAACGCAGCCCGCCGCAGGTACACGTGCAGATCGTGCTCCCACGTCACACCGATTCCGCCGTGCATCTGGACGCAGGCCTGGATGATCTCGGTGGCCATCTCCCCGACGTAGGATTTGGCAATGCTGGCCGACAAGCCCGCATCCGGCGAACGGCCGGCGATGGCTGCCACCGCCGCGGAAGTTGTTGCCCGGCACGCTTCCAGCCACATCTTCATATCGGCGAAACGGTGCTTGAGCGCCTGATAGGACGCCAACGGGCGACCGAAGCTGTGCCGATCCAAAGCCCAGGCCACGGTGAAGTCGAAAACGGTCTGCAGAATGCCGACCACTTCGGCGCACTGCAGTACCTGGGCGATCTGGCTTTGCCGGTCGATCAACTCGGCGGTGCCGCCGATCGCCGCGACGTGCTCGATCTCGACCCCGTCGAAATGCACACGGGCGTACTGCTTCACCAAATCGATCGACTGCTGCGGCTCTACCCGCACACCAGCTGCGTCGGTCGGCACCAGGAATTGGCGCACGCCGTCGTCGGACCGCGCCACCACGAGCAGCTGGCTGCTCTGGGCACCGGCCTCCACGCGGTCTTTGACACCGTCGATGCGGTAGCCGGAATCGGTCGGCGTCGCGGTGACCGCCGGCTCATGCGGTGCCCAACCCTGCCCGGGCTCGTATACCGCCCACGACGCGACAGTCTCACCGGCGATCAGCGCCTCGATCGTCGCCGCGTGCGACTGCGGGTCGGCGGAATCCACCAGTCCGGCCAACACCGTGCTGACCGGATACAGCGGGCCGGGAGCCACCGTCTTGCCGAGTTGCTCGGCGACCATTGCCAGATCAGCCACACCGTCGCCTGAGACGCTGCCGCCGCCGAGTTCCTCGGGGACCAGCAACGCCGTCCA
>DASXJI010000438.1:0-6247 GCA_036497495.1 Mycobacterium sp. | reverse complement strand
ACGTCGCTGCCGAGCTGCGCGGCCAGCGCGTGCAGGTCCCGGCGTGGCGCGCCGAGTTCCCACAATGAGTTGAGCGCGACGAGAACAGCCGCGGCGTCGGCGCTGCCGCCGCCCATTCCGCCGGCCACCGGGATGGACTTGTCGATCAGGATCGATACGTCGGGCGCGCGGCCGACATGCTCGGCCATCAGTTCAGCGGCCTGCCAGGCCAGGTTGCGTTCGTCCAGGGGCAGCTGGTCGGCGCCCTCGCCGGTGATCTCGAGCGAAAGCACATCGTCGTTGCGGACGGTGACCTCGTCAACGAGCGAAACCGCGTGAAATACCGTCGTCAGCTCGTGATAACCGCTCTCCAGCAGGTCTCCGACGGCCAGGTAAAGATTGATCTTCCCGGGCGTGCGGACCGTCACCGACCCAGTGGGCACCCATTGAGCTGCGGTGCTCCCGTCGATCGGCACCGAACGAGACTATCCCGGCGGGCGTCCGGCCCGTAGCCGGTCAGCTCGCGGAGGCGTGCGGCTGGGAAACGCCGCGACCGCGTGGGCCGGCGTCGCCGAGGTCACCCGAGCGTTGATAAAGCCGCACGAATTCTTCGACGGTCAGCGTCTCACCCCGGCGGGCCGGATCGATGCTCGCGGCGAGCAGCCGGCTGGCCGATTCGTTGCCCGAACCCGCCCACTCGATGAACGCATTGCGAGATGTCTTGCGGCGCTGAGCAAATGCGGTGTCGACCAGCCTGAACACGTTCTGCCGGAAGGTCGCATCGGTCGGCCAGGGCGGGTTGGTGTGCCGGTCGATGCGCACCAGCCCGGAGTACACCCGCGGGATCGGCCAGAAGACTGTCGGCGACACCGTGCCGTGACGGCGGACCTGCCCGTGGAAACGCACTTTGACGCTGGGCACCCCGTACTCCTTGCCGCCCGGTTCGGCGGCCAGTCGTTCAGCGACCTCGGCCTGCACCATCACCATCACCGTTCGCAGCGAAGGGAATTCGGCAAGCAGGTGCAGCAGCGCGGGAACCGCGACGTTGTAGGGCAGGTTCGCCACCACCGCTGTCGGCTCGGAAGCCAGATCGCCGGGGCCGATGGACAACACGTCGCGGTTGATCACGGTGAGCCGCTGACTCTCGCTGTGCGAATGCTCGGACACGGTCTGCGGCAGCCGATCGGCGAGCACCGGGTCGATCTCGACGGCGCTCACCGTGCAGCCCCGGTCCAGCAGGGCGAGGGTCAGCGACCCGAGGCCGGGCCCGACTTCCAGGACGTGGTCGCTGCGGTTGACTCCGGATGCCGACACAATCCGGCGCACCGTATTGGCGTCATGAACGAAGTTCTGCCCCAACGATTTACGCGGCCGGAATTCGAGTTCCTTGGCCAACCGTCGGATTTCGGTCCGCCCAAGCAACCGGATGGTCAGCGCGCACCCGCTCTACCGCTGCACACCGGCCAGGCGCCCCAGCCCTGACGGGCCTGCGTCACCTGGGCGACGGCGATCTGCTCTTCCCGCGACGCCAGGTCGGCACGCGGCGCGAACCGCAGGCCACCGTTGCGCTCCCAGGTGTGCTGGTCGAACTGCACGCCGCCGTAGTAGCCGTTACCGCTGTTGATCGTCCAGTTTCCGCCGGCCTCACAACGGGAGATCGCGTCCCAGACCTCGCCGTTGGCGATTGCCGGTAGTTCGGTGCCGGGTTTGGTGCCGACCCGCACGACCGCCTCGCGGGCGGGTGCGATGACGTGGCTGGCCACCGGCAGGCGACCGGTCTCCACGCCGTTGACCTTGGACACCGAGAACGTCACGTCCTGGGTGCCCGGGGTGCCCGCGTCCTCGACGATCTCTTTGCTGATGTTCATCTGCGGGTCCTCGATCCGGCGCCGGGCCGGAATCAGTGGCACTCGCGCGGTGACCTTCTCGATCCGGTTGCGGGTCACCTGGATGTGCATGCCGTCGATCACCGGTGCTGCCGCGCCGGGGGTGACCTGGTCGCTCTGTTCCAACGGCGCGTTGACGCCGGCCAGCAGATCGCCGACCCGGGCCGCGGCCAGGTGCACGGTGCGGACCACCCCGGCGTCGTCGAGCTCGACCGTCTTGGCGCTGACCACCGGTAGGGCCATCCCGGCCAGCGGAACACGGCTGCCCCGCGACGCTGCGGCCGGTGCCGTGTCCGTCATCGACAGCTGCGCCAGAGCCTCGTCGACCGTGGAAGCCGTCGTCCACACCTGCTTGCCGTTCTGGCCATCCAGCGAGATCTCCAGCGGTCGGCTGCGCCGCAGGACGATGTTGGCGTCACCGGTAACGCGCTCGCCGGCGGCCGGGTACAGGTCGTCCCGCTCGCTGACGGTGAACCCGTTCTCCTTGATGATGTCGATCACCCGCGACTTCATGGTCGCCACGGTCATCGCGGTGCCATCGACGCTCAACGTCACCGTCTTGTAGTCGGCGACCGCGCAGGCACCCGCGAATGCCAGGACCAGCAGAAAGCCCGCAACGAGAAAACGCAGAGCCGGTGAGGGAGCCTGATGGAGTTTCGTGATTACATTCAACGCGCGCTTATCCCGACCTCAAAAGCAACTCGTGTGACAAAGAAAAGGGGCCACTTAGGGCCCCCACCGTTCGATCACAAGACGGTAACGATATTCCATGACTAAGGCAACTCGGACCGTCACCTTTACCGACTATGAACCCCCACCGCCGACCCGTAGACCCGGCGGGCGTTGGCAGTGGTGATCTCGGCCAGCTCGTCGGCGGGCCGACCGATCAGCTCCGACAGTGCCCGCACGGTGTAGGGCAGGCAATACGGCTCGTTCGGGGCGCCCCGGTAGGGGTGCGGCGTCAGAAACGGTGCATCGGTCTCCACCAGCAGTTGAGTCACCGGGACCAACGGGACGGCATCACGCAGCTCACGCGCATTGCGGAAGCTGACCGTTCCTGACAGGCTGACCAGCCAGCCGGCGTCGACGCAGGCGCGCGCCAACGCCTCCCCCGACGAAAAGCAGTGGAAGATCACGGTGTCCGGCGCGCCCTCGGCACGCAGCACGTCCAGCACCTCGGCGTCTGCCTCGCGGTTGTGAATCATCAGCGGTTTGCCGGTCCGCTTGGCCAGGTCGATATGCCACGCGAAGGCCTCCCGCTGCACGGCCGGGGCGGCGCAGCCCTCGAGCTTGCCGGGCCAGTACAGATCCATGCCCGTCTCGCCGATCGCCACCGCCCGCGGGTGATCCGCCAACCGCTCGATCTCGGCGCGGGCTGCCTCGGTCAGCGCGTCAGCACGGGTGGGGTGCAGTGCCACCGCGGCGTAGACACGCGGATCCCACTCGGCGGCCTGAGTCGCCCAGCGCGCCGACGCCAGGTCGTCGGCGATGGTGACCACCGCCGTCACGCCGACTGCCGCCGCGCGATCGACGATGGCGTGCACGTCGTCCGCATCCTTCGCGCCGCAGGCGTCGAGGTGGGTGTGCGCGTCGATCAGCGGGCTCAAGCGTTGCGGTGCCGGTGGCGGCTGACGTTTGGAGCTCACGCGCACACAATAAGGGGCCCGGCAAATAGGGTGAGGGGTGATGAACCCGTACTACGTCACTACCGCGATCACATACCCCAACGGCGATCCGCACGTCGGTCATGCCTACGAGTACATCGCCACCGACGCGATCGCCCGGTTCAAGCGGCTGGACGGCTTCGACGTCCGCTTTCTGACCGGCACCGACGAGCACGGTCTCAAGATGGTCGAAACCGCTGCGGCTGAGGGCATTCCGACCGCCGAGCTGGCCCGGCGCAACTCCGACGTCTTCCAGCGTCTGCAGCAGAAGCTGAACATCTCCTTCGACCGGTTCATCCGCACCACCGACGCCGACCACCATGAGGCGTCCAAGGACATCTGGCGGCGGATGAAGGCTGCCGGAGACATCTACCTGGACAGCTACTCCGGCTGGTACTCGGTGCGCGACGAGCGGTTCTTCGTCGAGTCGGAGACCGCGGTCGTCGACGGGAACCGGATCGCCGTTGAAACCGGCACGCCGGTGACCTGGACCGAGGAGCAGACCTATTTCTTCCGGCTCTCGTCGTACGCCGAAAAGCTGCTGGCGCATTACGCGGCCAACCCGGACTTCATCGCACCCGAGGTGCGGCGCAACGAGGTGGTCAGTTTCGTCTCCGGTGGTCTGCGGGATCTGTCCATCTCGCGCACCTCGTTCGACTGGGGGGTGAAGGTCCCCGATCATCCCGACCACGTCATGTACGTCTGGGTTGACGCGCTGACCAACTACCTGACCGGGGTCGGCTACCCGGATACCGAATCCGAGTTGTTCAAACGCTATTGGCCTGCTGATCTGCACATGATCGGCAAGGACATCATCCGGTTCCACACCGTCTACTGGCCCGCGTTTCTGATGTCCGCCGGAATCGATTTGCCGCGAAGGGTTTTCGCACACGGCTTTCTGTTGAACCGCGGCGAGAAGATGAGCAAGTCGGTGGGCAACATCGTCGATCCGAACACCCTGATCGACACGTTCGGGCTGGATCAGGTGCGTTATTTTCTGCTGCGCGAAGTCCCGTTCGGCCAGGACGGCAGCTATAGCGAAGACGCGATCATCACCCGGATCAACACCGACCTGGCCAACGAGCTCGGCAATCTGGCCCAACGGTCGCTGTCGATGGTGGCCAAGAATCTCGACGGGGTGGTCCCCACGCCCGGCGAGTTCACCGCCGAGGACACCGAGCTGCTCGCCGTCGCCGACGGTCTGCTCGAGCGGGTTCGCGCCGAGTTCGACAGCCAGGCAATGCATCTAGCGCTGGAAGCGATTTGGCTGATGCTCGGCGCGGCCAACAGGTACTTCTCCGCTCAGCAGCCCTGGGTGTTGCGCAAGAGCGAGGCAGAGGAAGACCACCTTCGCTTCGCCACCGTGCTCTACACAACGTGTGAGGCGGTGCGCATTGCGGCGCTGCTGATTCAGCCGGTGATGCCGGACTCGGCGAGCAAGCTGCTCGACCTGCTCGGCCAGTCGCAGGAGCAACGCACCTTCGCCGCGATGGGCGCACGCCTGGCCCCCGGTACGGCGCTGCCGGCGCCCACCGGTGTGTTTCCGCGCTATCAGGTCGACTGAGTGCCCGCGAGGCGAACCCGAACCGTCACGCGCCCGTTCTCATCGCGGTGCGCGACCGCATGTCCGGACTGCTCGATTCCGTCGAGTGTCAACGACATCGGAGCGCCGTCGCCGAGGAAGTTGCGCCACCAGGTCTTGGCTTCGGGCATGTTCGGGACGATCTCGATCTCATCGCCGCGGCGGCGGTAGGCCACCGGAATGTTGAACGTGCGGCCCGAACGCCGCCCGGTGTAGGTGATCGTCGTGATGCTGCGTCGCAGTAGCGCGCCGAAGCGCGGGGAGGCCGCTAACGCCACGATCGGCGCGTTGAACAGCGGCGCACCGCGCATCAGCAGGCGCGCGAGATTCGTCCTTATGGCCATGTGTGGATCCTTTCGAGTTTCAGGTCAGCAGCGCTGTGCATAATGCCGTGACTGCCAAGCCTTGCAGGACGGCTCTGATCGTGATGACCCTGTCCCAATTATGTTGCAGTTCGCGGGCATTGATCGGCGGGTCGGACTGATCCACCGCGGCGGTGAGCCGGCGGTTGATCGGCGCGCTGACTCGCAGGTAGATCAGCAGCCACACGACAAGCAGTGCGACCGCGACGCCGGCCGCGACGGCTTGCGTCCAGCGGCCGGCCGTGGCGGCGAAAACCGCGCTGATCGTCGCGGCCGCCAGGCCGAGCACTCCGGGCACCGGCATCCGCCGGTCGCCGTAGCGATGGATGTTGCCCATCACCGCGACCAGGGACCGGTCGTCGATGTGGGCCAGCGCGGGCCGTTGCACCATCGCGCAGAACACGTCCGTCCCATAGACCACGCCGGTGCCAAGCACCGCGACCAACGCGAACAACTTGGCGATCATGACGCGCTCCTCGTCTGCGGTAGGTGTTAGCGACGCTAACCCTTGATCGCGACGGGTGTCAATAGCGTCGCTAGATTTTGTATCGACGCTAGCATGGCCTCATGACTATCGAGGATCGCCGGGCGCGCGAACGAGCCGCCCGACGCCAGCTCATCACCGCCACGGCACGCACGCTGGCCGAACAGGAAGGCTGGGACGCCGTCACCACGCGCCGGCTGTCCACCGAGATCGAATACAGCCAACCGGTGCTCTACAAACACTTCTCCGGCATGGAGGACATCGTCGCGTCGGTCGCGGTCCAGGGATTC
>DASXJI010000437.1:0-5559 GCA_036497495.1 Mycobacterium sp. | reverse complement strand
TCGACGACCATTCCCGAACTCTTGGCGAATGTGACGCCGACCGGGACCTCGACCGGGTAAACCCGTAGTATCGGGCGGGCCTGTGCCGCAGTCAGTTCCACGATCCGGACCGGCCGCGACCGGCGGCCCTTGCTGAGCGTGCCGGTGCCGGCCGCCCGGGCGTTGGCGGCCCAGTCCGCACCGGGATAGCCCGCCACGGCATAGAGACCATCGTCGACGTGGAACGGCGTCATCGGTGTGCTGCGCGGCTTACCGGACTTGCGGCCGGGCACCGTCAGCACCATGGCGGGCCCAGTCGGCACGCCGAGTTTCTGCACCGCGATCATCACTTTGTTCATCGGCTTGAGGTAACGCGGTGGACGTGGATCAGACATGGCTTGGCTCCTGGGCTATTTGGTGAACAGGTGGCGGTGGTCGGAAACCCACCGGGCGAACGGCGTCGCCGGCTGGCCGGTGATCTTTTCGATTTCGCGGGTGACCAACGCCGGCTTGTCGACGGCGTCGGCCAGCATCGACGTGTACGCGTCGGCGAACTCGGCGCCCAGGCCGATGGCGATGAAGCGCTGCCGCACCGCATCGGGCGGGGCCTCGAGGTAGCGCAGCGGCCGACCGAGCACGGTACCGATGACGTCGACCAGCTCCGCGTTGGTGAACGCCTGCGGTCCGGTCAACGGGATCCGCTGGCCGGTAAGCTCATCGGTCAACAGCGCGTGCGCGGCGACCGCGGCGATATCGGCCTCGACGATCGGAGCGCTGGACGAGTGGGCATAGGGCCCGCCGACGACGTCGCCGGCTTGAAGCTGCGCACCCCACATGCCGGCAAAGTTGGTCGCGAAGACTGCGGGGCGCAGACTCACCCAGTCCAGGCCGGAGTCGACGGCCAACTGCTCGACTTCCCGGTTGCGGTCGCCGCGCACCCGTGACGGCTGCCGGGAGAAGTCGTCGTCGGCGTTGATCGCCGACAGCGCCACCAGCTTCCGCACCCCGCTGTGTCGCGCGACGGCCACGACGTCGGCGAGGTGATCGCCGAGGGCACGCGAATTGAGGAACACCATCGACGCCCCGGCCAGGGCATCAATGGTTGAACTCACCGCCTCGATGCCGTCGGGGAACCCAGCGGCCCCCGGCGTGCGGGTGACGGCCCGTACCCGCGCACCTGCGGCGGCGAGCAGCGACACAAGCGGGCGGCCGACATTGCCGGTCGCTCCGGTTACAACGATGGTCATGGTGGCCTCCTGGTCAGCGTTCTTTTCTTCAAGGACGGACCGGGAGGTGGGAAAGTTACAGCAGCCCCGCAAAGCAGGTTTGTAACTTTTCGCCTACCCAGATCGTCGTGAACACATGAGCCGAGCGCAGTCCGATGACCAGGTCACCCAGGCCTGGCGGCAGCATCGCCCGTACCTGGTCAACCTGGCGTACCAGATGCTGGGTGACGTGGGTGAGGCCGAAGACGTTGCGCAGGAGGCGTTTCTGCGGCTCTCGCGCACCGACATCACCGCGATCGACGACGTCCGCGCCTGGCTGACCGTGGTTGCGGGCCGGCTCTGCCTCGATCAGGTGCGTTCGGCGCGCTCACGCCACGAGCGGCCCGAAGACTTCGGTACCGAGGTGGCTGCCGTCAACCAATCCGGTCGCCTGGATCCGGCCGACCGGGTGACCCTGGACGACGAGGTCCGTACGGCGCTATGGGAGGTGCTGCGCCGACTGAGCCCCGGCGAGCGCGTCTCGTTTGTGTTGCACGACGTCTTCGGCGTTCCCTTCGATGCCATCGCCGAGACGGTCGGCCGCCCGGTGGGCACCTGCCGTCAGCTCGCACGACGCGCCCGAACGAAAGTCGCTCTCGGACAACCGAAGCCGGGCGAGGTGTCGACGACCGAACACCAGCTCGTGACCGAGCAGTTCATCACCGCGTGCGCCAACGGCGATCTGCAGGCGCTGGCCGCGGTGCTCGACCCGACGGTTTGGGGGGTCGGCACCGTGCTCGCCGATCCCGCCCCGCCACCGCAGATCAACCACGGTCCGCACGACGTCGCCGGCAACCTGCTCCGCTACCTGGGACCCGGTGCCACGGTGGTCAGCGGTCCGGCCGGCCAGCCCGTGCTGCTGGCGTTCGCCGGGCGGCGGCTGTTCGCCGTCATCGTGCTGACGATCCGCGATCATCTGGTGACCAAGATCGAGGCCACCGCGGACCCGTCAGCGCGTGCTTAGCGCGGTGCCCGCGGGCTTTGCTGCCGCGCGGCGAAGAACCCGGCGATCGCCGCGGAGATCTCCAGAAATCGGCTCCGCGTCGTACGAGCCAGCTCGCTTTTCACGTCGATGACGCCACCGGGGCGCAGGTGCGGGTCGAAGGGCACCTGCACCACCTTCTGGCCGCGTTCGACAAACTGGTTCGCCAGTACCGATCGGTGGCGCTTGTCCGAATGACCGTCGGAGTCGTTGAGCACCACCACGGCGCGGTTCAGCAGGCCGCTACGGCCGTGTGCGGTCAACCATTCCATCGTCTGCGCCGCGGCCCCGGCGCCGTCCGCCCACGGCGACGACACCACGATCAGCGCGTCCAAGTCGCTCAGCGCCTCCTGGGTCACCGGCGCGTCCATCGTGGAGCCGCAGTCGATGATCGCGATCGTGAAATGGCGGTCGAGCCGCGAGGTGGCCTCGCGGTACAGCGCGGGATCGAGTACCCGCCGCGGCCCGGCCGTCGGCTCCCCGGCCAGCACGTACAGGCCGGCTGCATTGCTGCCGACGCGGGTGCTCACATCGGCGAAGGACCGAAGGTCGTTGTCGGCGGCGATCTCCCAGTACGAGCCGTTGGTCCGAGGGTCGATTCGGTTGCCGAGCCGACCGAACGCGGTGTCGGCGTCGATCGCCACGACGCGGTCCTGGCGGCGAAGCTCGGCGAAGATCGAGCCCACGCTGGCGGCGACGGTGGTCTTACCGACACCGCCCTTGCCCAGCACCCCGACCTTGTAGTTGCCCCGTAGTGTCGCCCCGATGGTGGCTTCGTGGGCGGCGTCCAGCTTTTCACGGGTCGACGGGCCGGGGTTCACCAGACCGAAGGTGGCCTGGTAGACGATGCGGCGCCAGCCGCGGCTGGGGCCGGGCGGGCGGGGTTCCCGAGCACCCCGCGGCGCGAAATCGAGATCGCTCCACGACCGCCGCTCAGGCGGGCCGGCGGGGCGTGGGGGAGCGGGCCGCGGCGGCGCCGGGTGGGGCTCGCCGGCTTGCGCGGGTGGCGGCGGCCCAGCCGGGCCGCTTTGCGATGCGGGCCGCAACCGGTCGCGCAGGAAGTCGTCAGGCCCGCTCATGAGCTCGTCGAACGCGACACGTCAGAAGCCCAGTGGGCGGCCAAGCTCATGGATTTCATCGTAGAGCCGGGCGGCCGGCCCAGCGCCACGACCGCCGATCCCGCAGGTCAGGGGCATCGATCTGGGCCGTCTGCGAAAAAATATCGGGCAACTTTTGCGCGGGGCCCTCCGATGCCCGGTTTCGTCGGCCCACGTCCGCGGCTTCAGGCGTTCGACGAGCCCGTAGAGCCGCGCTGCCACGCCTTTTGGTGACCTGCGCCACCCGCCGCGCTCCTAGATTGTGAGGCTCGCGGGATTTCGCGCCTTCCTTAGACCCGCATCACAGCAAATTGTCGGCCCGGTACGGGCGACGGCCGGAACCGCGCCCACCCGGTCGAAGCGGCCGCCTTCGCGTCCAAATGCATTGTGGCACAACCTGACCGCACTGGCTGCGGTGTGGAAGACTTCGCGGTGCGACAGCACCGGCCGCCGACGGGTTAGAATGGGCCAAGTTGGCATGTCAGGCTGGTTTTGTCATATCGTTTTACGACTTGTCGAAAACCGGGAACAGGGCCACCGTTCAGCGCCGTACGGATCCTCCCCAACCGGAGCGTCGTTTCAGGCGAGTAGCACATCGACAGGACCGTAGGGGCCTAGCCTGTGCAGCCTTGGGGCGCGGCCGCCAACGGAGCGACTGGTGAATGCTGCGGCAGAAAGTATTGGTGAAGGGTCAGGTGGGAATGGCGCCCAACCGCGTCGGGCTCTACAACCCCGCATTCGAGCATGACTCGTGCGGGGTGGCCATGGTCGTCGACATGCACGGCCGGCACAGCCGCGACATCGTGGATAAGGCAATCACCGCGCTGGTGAACCTCGAGCACCGCGGCGCCCAGGGCGCCGAACCGCACAGCGGTGACGGTGCCGGCATCCTGATCCAGGTTCCCGATCCGTTCTTGCGCGACGTCGTCGACTTCGACCTGCCCGAGGCAGGCAGCTACGCCACCGGCATCGCGTTCTTGCCGCAGTCGTCGAAAGAAGCGGCCGCCGCCTGCGCCTCGGTCGAGAAGATCGTCGAAGCCGAGGGCTTGCAGGTACTGGGCTGGCGCGAGGTACCCACCGACGACTCCTCGCTGGGCGCACTGTCCCGGGACGCGATGCCTACCTTCCGCCAGCTGTTCGTCGGCGGCGCCGATGGCATGCAGCTGGAGCGCCGCGCCTACGTGATCCGCAAGCGTGCCGAGCACGAGCTCGGTACCAGGGGCCCGGGCCAGGACGGTCCCGGCCGTGAAACCGTCTACTTCCCAAGCCTTTCCGGCCAGACCATGGTCTACAAGGGGATGCTGACCACACCGCAGCTCAAGGCGTTCTATCTGGATCTGCAGGACCAGCGACTGACCAGTGCGTTGGGCATCGTGCACTCGCGGTTCTCCACGAACACCTTCCCGTCGTGGCCGCTGGCGCATCCGTTCCGCCGCATCGCACATAACGGCGAGATCAACACCGTCACCGGCAACGAGAACTGGATGCGCGCCCGCGAGGCGCTGATCGACACCGATGTTTTCGGATCCCGCGATGACGTCGACAAGCTGTTCCCGATCTGCACGCCGGGAGCCTCCGACACCGCCCGCTTCGATGAAGCGCTCGAGCTGCTGCACCTGGGTGGGCGCAGCCTGGCTCACGCGGTGCTGATGATGATCCCGGAGGCCTGGGAGCGGCACCCGTCGATGGACCCGGCCCGGCGCGCGTTCTACGAGTACCACGCATCGTTGATGGAGCCGTGGGACGGGCCGGCCTCGATGACGTTCACCGACGGCACCATCGTCGGCGCCGTGCTGGACCGCAACGGCCTGCGCCCGTCGCGCATCTGGGTGACCGACGACGGGCTGGTCGTGATGGCCTCCGAGGCCGGCGTGCTGGACCTGGACCCGGCGAAGGTGGTGCGCCGGATGCGGCTGCAGCCGGGCCGGATGTTCCTGGTCGACACCACCCAGGGCCGGATCGTCGCCGACGAGGAGATCAAGGCCGAGCTGGCCGCCGAGCACCCCTACCAGGACTGGCTCGACCAGGGTCTGATCCCGCTGGGCGAGCTGCCACAGGGCGACTACGTCCGGATGCCGCACCACCGGGTTGTGTTGCGCCAGTTGGTGTTCGGTTACACCTACGAAGAGCTCAACCTGCTGGTCGCGCCGATGGCGCGCACCGGCGCCGAGCCGCTCGGCTCGATGGGCACCGACACGCCGGTCGCGGTGCTCTCGCAGCGGCCGCGGATGCTGTT
>DASXJI010000436.1:0-4826 GCA_036497495.1 Mycobacterium sp. | reverse complement strand
CCCGCGGTGAACAAGGTGACCGGTAGCTTGCCGGCCCGCGCGACTTCGACGACGAGATCGTAGGGCGCGGCCAATTCCTTTGCCGCTACGTATAATTCGTCCTCCGAGAGTGAGCCCAGTCGGCGGATCTCTGCCCCGATGGCACGCATGTGCGTGGTCGCATTGGACACGTCACCGGTGCCGGCCTCGCCTTTGGAGCGGATCATCGCCGCGCCCTCGTTGATGCGCCGCAGCGCCTCACCCAGATTCGTCGCACCGCAGACGAACGGCACGGTGAACTTCCACTTGTCGATGTGGTGGGTGTAGTCGGCCGGGGTCAGAACCTCGGACTCGTCGATGTAGTCCACGCCGAGGCTCTGCAAGATCTGCGCTTCGACGAAGTGACCGATGCGCGCTTTGGCCATCACCGGGATGGTGACCGCGGAGATGATGCCCTCGATCATGTCCGGATCGCTCATCCGTGACACCCCGCCCTGCGCGCGGATGTCGGCCGGTACGCGTTCCAGCGCCATCACCGCGACTGCGCCGGCGCCCTCGGCGATACGGGCCTGCTCCGGCGTGACGACGTCCATGATCACGCCGCCCTTGAGCATCTCGGCCATGCCGCGCTTGACCCGCGCGGTTCCCGTCCGCCCGTTGCCGTTGTGCGCCGCGCTATCCACTGCTACCTCAATCGTTGGTGTCTCGTTGCCCCATAACGCCACCAGTCTAGTGGTCGACCACCAGCCGATAGCCAGCCCGCCGCTCAGCGGATGGACTGGAGCTGACGGGGCCGATCCGGCGAGCCGGCCAAGGCAACTGCCTCGGTGAGCAGCTCGGAAAGCTGCAGCGGATACACCGTCTCGCCGGCATCGGCCAGCTGGGCGATGTCGGCAGCATCGCACCAGCGGTGTCCGTGGATGTAGCGGTTTTCCAACTCGGTGTGTCCCACGGTGGACGGCTCGAAGCGTTCGGTGCGGTAGACGAAGAAGAACTCCTCGCTGTCGATCGCCGCGCCGTTGAAGTCGAACACCGCGTCGCGCCGCCACATCGGCCCGACCATGGCGTCGGGGTCGACCCGCAACCCCGTCTCCTCGGCCAATTCACGAGCCGCGGCCTCCGCCAGGGACTCCCCGTCGCCGACCTGACCGCCCACGGTGAACCACCACCGCGGCGCATCGGATGCCGCGGGGTCCGATCCGCACAGCAGCAACACCGCGCCGGTCTCGTCGAGCAACACCACTCGCGCCGACGTGCGCCGCCCGGCTGCGGGATGATCGGCGAGGCGTAGCGCCTGCGCTTGTTCGGCGATCTCGAAATAGGTTGGCAGCGCCGCTGTTCCAGCCAACCGGAACCACCGGACCAGACGGCTATCGCGCAACGCGAGCGTGTCGCGGACTGCGTCGTTGTGGAATCGGCGGGCCAGCACCACCCGGGCTTCGGCGTCGGCCAGCTCGGCGATCAGGCCGGCAGGCCCCGCAGCAGGATCGACCAATGCCAGCGCGGCGGACAACTGGTTCTCACACGCTTCCCGGTCCCGCCGTTGGGCGGCCTCTGCCGCGTCGGCCCGCGCGACCAGCTCGCGGGCCTCAGCATCAGCCGGTCCACCGAAAGCGTTCGCCGCGACCGCGCGGGCCACCACCGCCCGGCGGGCCAGCGCGGCGTCCAGGGCCTGCCAGGACAGGTCGTAGCGAACGTGCAGGCGGTCCAGCCGGTTGGCCGTGCCATACCCCCAGGCGCCGAATCCGATCAGCACCAGCAGCAGCACCACCACGGCGCCGACGAGCAGAAGCGTCCACCACATCAGCTCGCCACCTGCACTTTGTTTCCGGTGACGGCGACCGTCTCGTAGACCCGCATGATCTGATTGGCCACCACCGGCCAGTCGTAGCGGCGCACCGCTTCTTCGCCGGCCGCGACGTAGCGCTTGGCCAGCGCATCGTCCTCCAGCACCGCGATCAGCCCGTCGGCCAGCGCAGCGCTGTCATCCACCGCCGCCAGCAGCCCCGCCTGTCCGTCGCACAGCACGCGCCGGAAGGCGTGCAGGTCGCTGGCCACCACCGGAGTACCGGCGGCCATCGCCTCGACGAGCACGATGCCGAAGCTTTCCCCACCGAGATGCGGTGCGCAGTAAACATCGGCGCTGCGCAGCGCCGACGCCTTGGCAGCGTCGTCGACCAGACCGAGGAAACGCAAGTGACCGGCCATGCCGCCGACCTTGGCCCGCAGTTCGTCTTCGTCGCCGCGGCCGACGATCAGCACCTGCAGCCCCGGAAAGCGCTCGACCAGGCTGGGCAGCGCATTGATCAGCACGGCCATCCCCTTGCGGGGCTCGTCGTAGCGGCCCAGGAACAACACCGTCTTGGCGGGCCGCGGATACCCCTCGAGCAACGGCGCCGACTGAAGCGACGCCACATCTACGCCATTGGGAATCTCGACCGCGTCCGATCCCAGTGCCTCCATCTGCCAGCGTCGGGCCAAGTCGGACACCGCAATGCGGCCGACGATCTTCTCCTGCATGGGCCGCAGCAGGCCCTGAACTACGGACAGCGTCAGCGATTTGGTGGTCGAGGTGTGAAAGGTGGCCACGATGGGCCCCTCGGCTATCCGTAGCGCCCACATCGACAGACTCGGCGCATTGGGTTCATGCAGATGCAGCACGTCGAAGTCGCCCCCGGTCAGCCAGCGCCTGACCTTGCCGTGCACACTCGGGCTGATTTGCAAGCGGGCCACCGAACCGTTGTAGCGAATCGGCACGGCCCGGCCGGCCGAGACAACGAAGTCGGGCACTTTGACATCGGGCGACGACGGAGCCAAGACGCTGACGTCCTGACCTCGTTCCAGCATTGCCTCGGCAAGCTGCAACACATGCGACTGCACCCCCCCGGGCACGTCGAACGAGTACGGGCACACCATCCCGATCCGCATCAGGTCTCCGCCAATCGAGCCCGTCGCTCGTCGGACAGATCCGCCAGCCACTGCGGCTGGAGCATGTGCCAGTCGGCGGGATGCTCGGCGATGTTGCGGGCGAAAACGTCGGCCAGCGCCTGAGTGACGGCGCCGACGTCACCGCTGGTGCAGTCCAGTGGCGGATGGAACCGGACGCGGGTGCCGTCGCTCTCGTACCAGCAATGCACCGGCACCAGCGCCGCGCCGGTGGTGATCGCCAGCTTCGCCGGACCCGCCGGCATCCTGGTCGGTTCGCCGAAGAAGTCGACTTGGACCCCGCTACGGCTGAGGTCCCGCTCGGCCATCAGACACACGAGCTTGTTGTCCACGAGCCGCTGGCTGAGCAACGGGAACGGTGGTTGCTCACCACCGGACAGTGGAATCACCTCGAATCCCAGGCTTTCCCGGTAGTCGATGAACCGCCGGTACAGCGACTCGGGTTTGAGCCGTTCGGCGACGGTGGTGAATCTGCCGTACTGCTGGACGAACCACACCCCGGCCAGGTCCCAGTTTCCGCTGTGCGGCAACGCCATCACGGCGCCGCGGCCGTCGGCCAGCGCCGCGTCGACGTGCTCGTTGCCTACTACCAGTTCAGCCAGCCGCTGGCCGATCGCGCGGTGATCCATCGTCGGCAGCCGGAAAGCCTCCCGCCAGTACCGGGCATAAGACGCCAGCGACGCGCGCATCAGGCTGTCGGGCACGTCCTTGGGCGCTACGCCGGTGACGCGCGCGAGGTTTTTGCGCAGTTGGTCCGGTCCCCCATTGCGCGACGCGTACAGCGCACCGGCGTCAAAGACGTTGCGCGCGGCGAATTCCGGCATGGCACGCACCGTCAGCCAGCCGGCCGCATAACCCCAGTCGGTCATTCGACTGCCCAGCGAAAGACCGCTGAGACCAGGCCGTTTCAGGCCAGCGGGAACGATCACGGCGCGCCCCTCTCGGGGTTAACCTGGCCTGGCTTCCCCGGCGGGGGCAGGGGATCAGTCGCACCGGTCGAGTGCCGCACGGTGTGTATCCGCTGAGCACAGGTGATCATGCTGGCCGCAGCCAGCAACCACATCGCCACCGGCAGCGCCCACGGCAGCGGAAATACCGGCAGGTCGGACAGTCCCGCACCGGCGAGCACGATGATCAGCCGTTCCGGCCGCTCGATCATGCCGCCGTCGCCGCGCAGCCCACTGGCTTCGGCGCGGGCCTTGGTGTAGGAGATCACCTGCGAGGTGACCAGGCAGATCAACGTCGCCGCCACCAGCGGTCGGCTACCCAGGCCGAACGCCGCCCACCACGTCAGCCCGCAGAACACCGCGCCGTCGCTGATCCGGTCGCAGGTGGCGTCCAGCACGGCGCCAAACCTGGTGCCGCCGCCGCTCTCTCGCGCCATCGCCCCGTCGACCAAGTCGAACATCACGAAAAACCAGATCACCACGGCGCCGGCGAACAGCTGGCCGATGGGAAACAGCGTCAAGGCCGCCAACACCACGGCGGCGGTGGCGACGATGGTGACCCCGTCGGCGGTGAAACCGGCGTGCAGAAACGCCCTCGCCACCGGGTTGGTGACTCGGGCTACTCCCTCTCGGGACAACAGCTTGCTCACGACTGCCCGCTCACAATGATTGCCTGTCCCACTCGGTGGCCAACAGCCGGCGGGTGTCGCGCAGCAACTGCGGGATCACCTTGGAATCGCCGATGATCGTGATGAAGTTGGCGTCGCCACCCCATCGCGGCACCACGTGCACGTGCAGATGCTCGGCCAGCGAGCCACCCGCCGACTGGCCCAGGTTGACCCCGACGTTGAAACCGTGTGGGCGCGACACGTTCTTGATCACGCGAATCGCCTTCTGGATGAAAGCCATCAGCTCACTGCTTTCCGCCTCGGTGAGATCCTCGAGCTCAGAAAG
>DASXJI010000435.1:0-9633 GCA_036497495.1 Mycobacterium sp. | reverse complement strand
CTGGGTGGGCTGACCGCGATCGGGCTGGGCGCCATCGCGCCGCAGCTGGTGCGCGAACTCGTGCTGGTCGACGTCACACCGTCGGCGCTGCGCCGCTACGCGGAGATGACCACCGACCAGCAAGGCACCGTCGCGCTGGTGGCCGGTGAGCGCAACTTTCCCAGCTTCGACGCGATCCTGGAGGTCACCACGGCCGCGGCGCCGCACCGCGACCGGAAATCACTGCGGCGCGGCGTCTTTCACAACTCCCGCCGCCTGGACGACGGGACCTGGACCTGGCGTTACGACAGCATCCGAAAGATTTTCGATTTCGACAGCCTGTGGGACGACTTTGCGGGCCTTTCGGTGCCGGTCAGGCTGGTGCGCGGCGGGACATCGCCTTTCGTCACCGATGAGGACGCCGACGAATTAGCCAGGCGTGCAAAGCAATTCCAGGGAATTCAGATCGTGGAGAACTCGGGTCACTCGGTGCAAAGCGACCAGCCTCGGGCGTTGATCGACATCCTGCGCGGCGTCCTGGCGGGCTAGCTGCGCCGCGGCCGTTACTCGGGCCAAGTGTTGCCCAGAATGTTGTCGACGAAGTTGTCGCGGGCGAACCTGGGATCGAAACGCTCCAGGACGTCGGCGTTGCACGTCCCGAAAGTGCTTTGGGGGCGGTGCTTCATGCCCTCGTTGAACGCGGCCAGGATCTGCTGCTTGAAATCGGGTCGAGGGTGTGCGGCGACAACCGCCTCGAGATCCTCCGGAGCCAGATCGTCGCGACCGATGCCGAGCACATCGGTCTCAACACCCGCAGTCACCAAAGCTGTTTCAGGTGCCCGGAATTCGGGCACACCGGGCGTGGTGTGCAGGGCGATACCCAGCCAGACTTTGTCCGCGTCGGCCTCGTCGACACCGTGGTCGAGCAGAAAGTCACGCGCGGCGTTGGCCCCGTCGACCTCGAAGCGCAGCATCGAGTTGCGGTAACGCTCGGTGAGCCCGATGTCGTGGAACATCGCCCCGGCGTAGAGAAGCTGCAGGTCCGGCCGGAGTCCGCGGCGGCGACCCTGCAACACCCCGAAGAGGAACACCCGGCGGGAGTGGTTGAACAGCAGGTCGTCTTCGGCAGCTCGGATGTGCGCGGTAATCGCCGTCACCAGCTCGGTGTCGGGAAGGTTAACGCCGGCGATACTGTCGGCAGCGGTGCTGGCCATATACAGCTCCTACGAGAAGGAGGTTGGTTGTCGAGCGTATCTCGCGTGGCACCGCGCCCTACGGTAGAGGGCATGACGTCTCCCGAGCGGCCGATCCGCATCGGGGTTCAGCTGCAGCCCCAGCATTCCCCGAACTACGGCAACCTGCGCGACGCCGTGCGCCGATGTGAAGACATCGGCGTCGACGTCGCTTTCAACTGGGACCACTTCTTCCCGCTCTACGGCGATCCCGACGGCGCGCATTTTGAGTGCTGGACCATGCTCGGCGCCTGGGCTGAGCAGACCTCGCGAATCCAGATCGGCGCGCTGGTGACCTGCAACTCCTATCGCAACCCGGAGTTGCTGGCCGACATGGCCCGCACCGTTGATCACATCTCGGACGGTCGGTTGATCCTCGGCATCGGATCCGGCTGGAAGGAAAAGGACTACGACGAGTACGGCTATGAGTTCGGCACCGTCGGCAGCCGCCTCGACGACCTGGCTGTCGCGCTGCCACGTATCAAGTCCCGGCTAGCCAAGCTGAACCCGTCGCCCACCCGCGACATCCCGCTGCTGATCGGCGGGAAGGGCCCGAGGAAAACCCTGCGACTGGTCGCCGAACACGGCGACATCTGGCACGGGTTCACCGCCATCGACAGTTACCCGCAGGCCGCCGAAGTGCTCGCCGAGCACTGCAAGGCGGTGGGACGCGACCCCGGCACCATCGAACGCTCGGCGGGCGTCAACAAGGACAACGGCGGGTTGATTGCCGATGCGGAAGGATTGGTGGCGCTGGGCGTGACACTGCTGACCGTCGGCGTCAACGGCCCGGACTACGACCTGAGCGACGCCGAGGCGCTATGCGGGTGGCGTGATCGGGCATGAGGGTCAGCGCATCAAAACTGGGCGCGCTATTGGCCACCCTCCTACTGACCTACTGCCTGGCTCCGATGGCCAAGGCGGCCGCCGACAACCTGTGCAAGCCGTCGGGCAAAGAGGGCGCGATCGCCCTGCCGGAGAAGCTGGTGACCGCCAGCCCGCCGGAGGAACGCGACTACACGACCGCCGATGTCGTGCCGCTGAATTCGGTGAACATCGACGCGCTGGGCTTGCGCACGCCGCGAACCCTGACCATCGGGACCCAGCCGGGAGGTCCCCCGACCAGCTGCCTGAACACAACGGGGCGCTACACCGGTTATGACAACGAGCTGCTGCGCGCGATCGCCGCGAAGCTGGGACTGAACGTCGTCTTCGCCGGCACCGAGTTCGCCGGCCTGCTCGCCCAGGTGGCGATGGGACGCTTCGACGTCGCCTCGTCGTCGATCGTCGCCACCGAAGCACGCCGCCGCACAGTCGGATTTACCAACGGCTACGACTTCGGTTACCTGTCGTTGATCGTGCCGTTTGGCTCGCCGCTGCATGACTTCGACAACCTGGGCGCCGGGCAGCGGATCGGCGTCATTCAGGGCACCGTCGAAGAGGCCTATGTCGTCGACACCGTGCATGTGCAGCCGGTGAAATTCCCCGACTTCACCACCCTGTACACCTGCCTGAAGAACCATCAGATCGACGCGTGGGTCGCGCCGGCAATGGAGGCGGCCAAAGTGATGCGGCACGGCGATACCGCCACCGTGGCCGCCTACACGTTTAGTCCGGGCAGTTTCGTAGCGTTCCCAGTGGCCAAAGACAACCGGCCGCTGATCGATGCGCTGAACGCCGGCTTGGACGCCGTCATCGCCGACGGCACCTGGTCGCAGCTGTATTCCGACTGGGTTCCCCGGCCCTTGCCGCAAGGCTGGAAGCCGGGATCGAAATCGGCACCGACCCCGCACCTGCCGGACTTCGCGGCGATCGCCAAACACAATCACCGCGAGGAGACGGGTGGGCCCGCGCAGCCTAAATCCACGCTGGCCCAGCTGCGGGACCAATTCTTCGACTGGGAGCTCTACAAGCAGGCCATCCCGGCGATGGTGACGACGGGCCTACCCAACACGCTGATCTTGACCGTCAGCTCCAGCGTGATCGGCCTGGTGGTCGGGATGGCGCTCGCGGTGGCGGGTGTCTCGCGGACCCGCTGGCTGCGCTGGCCGGCCAGGGCCTACACCGACATCTTCCGCGGCTTACCCGAGGTGGTGATCATTCTGGTGATCGGGCTCGGCATCGGGCCGATCGTGGGCGGACTGACGAACAACAACCCCTACCCGTTGGGCATCGCCGCCCTGGGCCTGACGGCCGCCGCGTATGTGGGTGAGATCTTCCGATCCGGCATCCAGAGCGTCGAACCCGGGCAGCTGGACGCCTCCCGCGCACTCGGGCTGAGCTACAACACCGCGATGCGCATGGTGGTGATCCCGCAGGGCATCCGCCGGGTACTGCCCGCGCTCGTCAACCAGTTCATCGCTCTGCTCAAAGCCTCTGCGCTGGTGTACTTCCTCGGGCTGATCGCCGGCCAACGCGAGCTGTTCCAGGTCGGCCGTGACCTCAACGCGCAGACCGGCAGCCTCTCGCCGCTGGTCGCGGCCGGGGTGTTCTACCTGATACTGACCATCCCGCTGACTCACCTGGTCAACGTGATCGACAACCGGCTTCGGCACGGGCGGGCTGTCACCGAACCAGAGGATCCGTTGGCCGTGAAAACCAGTCAGGAGATGACGTGATCGAGTCAGTGTCGTTGGCGGGCAACGGGATTCACCTATCCTTTGGCCGCAATAAAGTGCTGCGCGGTGTAGACATCAACGTGCCGGCCGGCAACACGGTCGCGGTGATCGGCCCGTCCGGCTCTGGAAAGTCGACGCTGCTGCGGGCCCTCAATCGACTGCACGAACCCGACGGCGGCGACATCTTGCTCGACGGTCAGTCGGTTTTGAAGGACGATCCCGATACGGTTCGGCAGCGGATTGGCATGGTGTTTCAACATTTTAACCTTTTCCCGCATCTGAGCGTCCTGGACAACGTCGTGCTGGCGCCGCGCAAGCTCAAACGGCTCTCCGGTGACGCGGCTCGCGAATTGGGCCTGGCGCAGCTGGACCGGGTCGGCATGAAGCACAAGGCCGATTGCCGCCCCAGTGCCGTGTCGGGCGGCCAACAGCAAAGGGTGGCGATCGCCCGCGCGCTGGCCATGGCACCTCAGGTGATGCTGTTCGACGAGGCGACCTCGGCGCTGGATCCCGAACTGGTCAAAGGAATCCTGTCGCTGATCGCGGACCTGGGCTCCGAGGGCATGACCATGCTCGTAGTCACACACGAAATGGCCTTTGCCCAGTCCACATCCGACGCCGTCGTCTTCATGGACCATGGCCAGGTCGTGGAAACCGGCCCGCCCGCCCAGATTTTCGAGGCGGCATCGACCGAGCGCCTGCAGCGCTTCTTGTCGCAGGTCCTGTGACATGCAAAAACGAAATATAGGCCGCTTAACTGCAGACAGGTTAGACTGTCGAACTATGGCGGAAACCGAAGCCACCGTGCCCGAGCTCACAGAGCTGGCGGAGGGGCTTCACCGCACGCTTGCCAAGCTGTTCTCGATCCTGCGCCGTGGCGATCCGAGCGCCGGTGCCGCGGCGGCCAGCGACCTCACCTTGGCCCAACTGTCGATCCTGGTCACGCTGCTCGACCGTGGCCCGATCCGGATGACCGACCTGGCCGCCCACGAACGCGTTCGGACACCCACCACGACGGTGGCGATCCGCCGGCTGGAGAAGATCGGCCTAGTGAAGCGCTCGCGCGACCCATCCGACCTGCGCGCCGTGCTTGTCGACATCACCCCACGCGGACTGGCCGTTCACCGGGAGTCGCTGACCAACCGGATTCACGCGCTGGCCACGCTGCTGAGCCACCTCAGCGAGACCGACCGGGAAACCCTCACCAAGGCGCTTGCACCGCTGGAGCGGTTGGCCGGCAGCGAGCCGGTGGGCAGCGCGGCGACCGCCCAGACCAACGGCGACCAGAAGTCGTAATTCCTTGCTGCGCATAGGCGCCGGGGCGACCGCGCTCATCACCGGCGCCAGTCGCGGGATCGGCGCCGCCATCGCCGACGCGCTGGCGCCCACCCACACCCTGCTGTTAGCCGGACGGCCGTCGCCCGCGCTGCAGGCCACCGCGGATCGGTTAGGCGCTACCACGCTGGCGCTGGATGTGACCGACACCGACGCGATTCCGGCTGCGACCGCCGCCATCACCGACCTCGATGTGCTGGTGCACAACGCCGGGGTGTCGTTACCGGGGCGGGTCGCTGAGTCCACCGTCGATCAGTGGCGGACCACTTTCGATGTCAATGTCGTTGGCGCCGTTGCGGTTACGCTGGCTCTGCTGCCAGCCCTGCGGCGTGCGCAGGGTCAAGTGGTGTTCATAAACTCTGGGGCGGGTCGCACGGCGTCGGAGAACATGGCGTCGTATTCGGCCAGCAAATTCGCGCTGCGGGCGCTCGCCGATTCGCTGCGCTTGAGCGAGCCGACGCTACGGGTCACCACCGTCTATCCCGGCCGCACCGATACCGACATGCAGCGCGAGCTGGTGTCGTTCGAGGGCGGCGAGTACGCCGCTGATCGGCTCCTGCGCGCGGACACTGTCGCCGCGGCGGTCGCCTACGCCATCGCGACCCCGGCTGACGGGCATGTGCACGAGATCATACTCAGACCACGAGGTTGACCATTTTCCCCGCTACCACGATCACCTTCTTCGGGGTCGCGCCGGCCAGGAACGCCTGCACCTTCTCATCCGCCAGCGCTGCAGTCTCCACTGCATCGGCGTCGGCACCGGCCGACACCGTGATCCGGCCGCGTACCTTGCCATTGACCTGGACGGGGTATTCCACGCTGTCGTCGACCAGGTAGTCGGGATCGGCCGCCGGGAACGGGCCGTGTGCCAGCGATGCCGGATGGCCCAGCCGCTCCCACAACTCCTCGGCCAGGTGCGGAGCCAGCGGCGCCAGCATCAGCACCAACGGCTCGGCCGCGGCCCGCGGAACCGAGTCGCGGTGCTGCTTGGTCAGGTGGTTGGTGTACTCGATCAGCTTGGCCACCGCGGTGTTGTTACGCAGTGCCGCATAGTCTTCGGATACTCCGGCGATGGTGCGGTGCAGCAGCCGCAGCGTGTCGGCGTCGAGATCCGCGTCCTCGGTCACCCGAGTCTCGCCGGACCGCTCGTCGACCACCAGCCGCCACACCCGTTGCAGGAACCGGTGCGCCCCGACGACATCCTTGGTGGCCCAAGGGCGTGACGCCTCCAGCGGGCCCATCGACATCTCGTACACCCGCAAGGTGTCGGCGCCGTAGTCGTCGCACATTTCGTCCGGCGACACCGAATTCTTCAGGCTCTTACCGATTTTGCCGAACTCCTGGAAGACTTCGATCTCCCCGTCGACACCCGGGTAGTAGAACTTGCCGTCCCGCTCGACGACGTCGGCAGCCGTCACGTACGACCCGCGGGCGTCGGTGTAGGCGAACGCCTGAATGTAGCCCTGGTTGACCAACCTGCGGTAAGGCTCGCGGGAACTGACGTGGCCGAGGTCGTAGAGCACCTTGTGCCAGAACCGCACATACAGCAGGTGCAGCACGGCATGCTCGGCGCCCCCGACGTAGAGGTCGACGCCGCCGGGATCGTTCTCCCCGTGCTCGGCGGTCCGGGGGCCCATCCAATAGGCCTCGTTCTCCCTGGCGCAGAAGCGTTCTGTGTTGTGTGGGTCGGTGTAGCGAAGCTCGTACCACGAGCTGCCGGCCCACTGCGGCATGACGTTGGTGTCGCGGGTATAGGGCCTCAGGCCGTCGCCGAGGTCCAGTTCGATGTGCACCCAGTCGGTGGCCTTGGCCAGTGGCGGCGACGGCTCGCTATCCGGGTCGTCGGGGTCGAACAGCACCGGCGAGTAATCCGGAACGTCAGGCAATTCCACCGGCAGCGCGGCGTCATCCAGCGCGTGGGCGCGCCCGTCGCTGTCGTAGACGATCGGAAACGGTTCACCCCAATAGCGTTGCCGCGCAAAAAGCCAGTCGCGCAGCTTGTATTCGATGCGCGCCTTACCGTGGCCCTCGGATTCCAGCCGTGCGGTGATGGCTTCCTTGGCGGCCGCGACGTTGAACCCATTGAGGTAATCCGAGTTCACCAGAACGCCGTCGCCGGTGTACGCCGCCTGCGAAATATCCCCGCCGGCAATCACTTCAACGACCGGCAGGCCGAACTCGTGGGCGAACTCCCAGTCGCGCTGGTCGTGGCCGGGCACGGCCATGATCGCTCCGGTGCCGTATCCGGCCAGCACGTAGTCGGCGATGAAGACCGGCACCTGCTCGCCGTTGGCCGGGTTGGTCGCATAAGCGCCCAGGAATACGCCGCTCTTGGCCTTGTTCTCCTGACGTTCCAGATCGGACTTCGCGGCGATCGCCTGCCGGTAGGCGGCGACAGCTTGTGCGGGGCTGTCCGCGTCGTAGGTCCAGCGCGGATCCACACCCGCCGGCCATTGCGGCGCTACCAGACGATCGACCAGCTCATGCTCGGGAGCCAGCACCAGATACGTTGCGCCGAAAAGAGTGTCCGGCCGCGTGGTGAACACCTCCAGGTCCACGGTCTCACCATCGGTGGTCCGTGCCGCGAACAGCGCTGCCGCGCCGGTGGATCGGCCGATCCAGTTGCGCTGCATGGTCTTGACCTTCTCCGGCCAGTCCAGCACATCGAGGTCGTCGAGCAGCCGGTCGGAGTAGGCGGTGATCCGCATCATCCACTGCCGCAACCGCTTGCGGAAGACCGGGAAGTTTCCCCGGTCGCTGCGGCCGTCGGCGGTGACCTCTTCGTTGGCCAGCACGGTGCCCAGCCCCGGACACCAGTTGACCATCGACTCGGAGCGATAGACCAGGCGGTGCGCGTCAATCACGTCGGCGCGCTCGCCCGCCGACAACGTCGCCCAGTTCCGGCCGTCGTCCAATTGGCGTGCACCGGAATCGAATTCGGCGATCAGATCGGCGATTGGACGGGCCTTGTCAGCCGCGGCGTCGAACCACGCGTTGTAGATCTGCAGGAAGATCCACTGCGTCCACTTGTAGAACTCGACGTCGGTCGTGGAAAAGCTGCGCCGGTTGTCGTGGCCGAAGCCCAGCCGGCCCAGCTGACGCCGGAAGTTGACGATGTTGGCCTCGGTGCGGGTGCGCGGGTGAGTGCCGGTCTGCACCGCGTACTGCTCGGCGGGCAGACCGAACGCGTCGAAGCCCAGCGCGTGCAACACATTGCGCCCCAGCATCCGGAAGTAGCGGGCGTAGACATCGGTGGCGATGTAGCCGAGCGGATGGCCGACGTGCAGACCCTCGCCCGACGGATACGGGAACATGTCCTGCACGAACATCTTGTCGTCGGGCACCGGTGAGCCGTCCGTCGGCGCCAGCGAACCGACCGGGTTGGGCACGTTGAAAGTCCCCAGCCGGGCCCAGTTGTCCTGCCAGGTGCGTTCGATCCGGCCGGCCAGGTCCGCGGTATAGCGATACCGCGGCGCGTCGGGATCGGCCTGCTCGGCAGGGATGGTTGGGGAGTCGGTCACGCCCAACAGGTTATAAGGGCGACGTCGAGCGACCCGCCGCCCATCGACGGTCTCGGTTGGATTGCAGACCGGTCAGGGGTTTGTCCCAGGTGTGTTGCAGGTCGGTTCCAGCGCTGGAAGCCGCCGCTTCCCCCTGGTTACAGTCGCTTTCTGCGAGTTCGACAACACCATCAAGACCCGCCGGACCATCTGGGAAGGACCGAGCCTCATGAAGCAGACTGCCCGTAGCTGGCGAGTGACGGTCGCAGGTCTGGCCTTCGGCGCTGCCGGTGTTTTAGGCATTGCCAGCCCCACCGCGTCTGCCGACCCGGTGTTCCCGCCCCGCCCCAACCCCGTTCCCGCCGCCCCGATGCCGCAAGCCGTCGCCGTCGTCCCGGGCGCCGTCGGCAACCCGATGCCAGGTGCGGCCGCAGCGGCGCCCGTTCCGATCGCTCCCGCACTGGCTCCCGCGGCGCAGGGACTGCCCCCGGCGACGCCGGTCGCCGCGCCGCCGGAACTCACCCCGGCCAGCTCCGGCACACTGCGCGAATTCTTTGCGAGCAAGAACGTCAAGCTGGAGCCGCAACAGGCGAAGGATTTCAAGGCCCTCGATCTCACCCTGCCGATGCCGCAAGGCTGGACGCAGGTGCCCGACCCCAACGTCCCCGATGCGTTTGTCGTGACCGCCAATCGGCACAGCAGCAGCCTTTACACCCCGAACGCCCAGCTCGTGGTCTACCGGCTGGTCGGCGACTTCGACCCGAAAGAAGCCATCACGCACGGCTATATCGACAGCCAGCAACTGCCCGCCTGGCGCACCACCAATGCCTCGCTGGCCGACTTCAACGGGTCGCCGTCGTCGATCATCGAGGGCACCTACAGGCAGAACGAGTTGACGCTCAATACCTCGCATCGCAACGTCATCGTCACCTCCGGGCCCGACAAGTACCTGGTGTCGCTGGCGGTGAC
>DASXJI010000434.1:0-8441 GCA_036497495.1 Mycobacterium sp. | reverse complement strand
AGCCCCCCGACGTGGCAGCTGCGGTCGCCTTCCTGGTGTCAGATGAAGCGAGCTGGATCACCGGCGACACCTTGGTGATCGACGGCGGTCAGGTGCTCGGCAACGCGGCGGAATTCCGATGAGCGTCGACGAGCAGGCGGTTGCGCAGGATCTGCACGCGCGAGTGCGGGCGCTAGTGGAGGAGCACGATCCGGCGGGTGATGCACGGGAATTCCTTGGAGCCCGTTTCGATGCGGGACTGGCCTGGGTGCACTTCCCCAGCGACTCAGGTGGGCTCGATCTGCCACGTGGCTTTCAGTCGCTGGTCGAAGACGAGCTGGCCGCGGCGGGCGCGCCGGTTGGCGGCGGACCACACAACGGCATCGGAATGGGCATGGCGGCGCCGACTATTGCCGCCTTCGGCACCGCGGAGCAGCGGCGAAAGTTCCTGCGGCCGTTGTTCACCGGAGAACACTTCTACTGTCAATTATTCAGCGAGCCGGATGCTGGGTCTGACCTGGCCGGGGTCTCCACCCGCGCAGTGCGCGGTGTTGATTCTGCAGGCCCCCACTGGATCGTCAACGGGCAGAAGGTGTGGACGTCGAGCGCGCAGAAAGCCCAGCGGGCGATCCTGGTCGCACGGACCGATCCCACGGTTCCCAAGCATCAAGGCCTGACCTACTTCGTCTGCGACATGACTGATCCCGGGGTCGACGTCCGGCCGCTACGCCAAATCACCGGCGAAGCCGAGTTCAACGAAGTCTTTCTTACCGACGTCCGGGTGCCCGACGCCAACCGCCTCGGCCCAGAGGGCGGCGGCTGGAAGGTCGCAACCACCACGCTGAACAACGAACGCGTTGCCATCGGCTCAATGGCCGGCGGCACACGCGAAAGCGGGATCATCGGCAAGGTCACCGACGCCTGGCGGGCCCAACCGCAGCTGCGCAACCCCGCGATGCACGACGAGCTGATGCGGCTGTGGGTGGACGCCGAAGTTATTCGGTTGACCGCCCTGCGGCTGCGCCAGCGGATGGCCG
The DNA here is from genome assembly GCA_036497495.1 of Mycobacterium sp. Taxonomy (GTDB): domain Bacteria; phylum Actinomycetota; class Actinomycetes; order Mycobacteriales; family Mycobacteriaceae; genus Mycobacterium. Next base: position 7,425 of record DASXJI010000434.1, on the reverse strand, counting down.
TCGGTCAGCCCGGGCCCGAGGGCGCCGGGATGAAGGTGGCGTTTGCCCGTCTGGCGCAAGCGGTTTCGGGGTTTGAGATCGAGCTACATCCGGAAGCGGGACTGCAATACGACGACTGGACGATGCGTCAACCCGAGGGGGTTGACTTTACCGGACGTGAGCCCGGGTACCGCTACCTGCGAGCGAAAGGCAACTCGATCGAGGGCGGCACCTCGGAGATCCTGCGCAACACCATTGCCGAGCGCATCCTCGGTCTACCCCCGGAACACCGGGTCGACAAAGACGTTGCATACAAGGACTTGGACAAAGGAACAGCCCGATGAGCGATCTGCTGTATTCCGACACCGAGGAGGCGTTGCGGGACAGTGTGCGTCGGCTGTTCGCCGACCGGTGCCCACCGGAAGCGGTGGCAGGCATCTACGATGGTGGGTCGCAAGACCTTTCCGGTGTCTGGCATACGCTGGCGGCCGAGCTTGGGATGGCCGGCCTGTTGGTCCCCGAGCAGCTCGGCGGCGCGGGTGCAAGTGCCCGTGAGGCAGCCGTTGTCATGGAAGAGATCGGGCGCGCCGTCGCGCCGGTTCCGTTTCTGTCCAGTGCCGTACTCGCCACTGTCGCGCTGTTGCAGGCCGGGGACACCGACACAGTCAAGGGCCTGGCGGCGGGGTCGGTGACTGCGGCGCTGGTGGTGCCGCTATCCACCGCGCCCAGTGACCCGATTGCCGGCGTCAGCGCCGCCGCTAACGGCTTGACCGGACGGATCACCAGCGTCGCCGGTGCGGGCGAGGCCGACGTGCTGGTGGTGCCGGTGACCGGTGGCGATGGGCTGGAGTTGCACATCGTCGCGCGCGACGCCGCAGGTGTCACCGTGTCGCCGATCCTCGCTCTGGATATGACGAGACCACTGGCAAATGTCGACTTTTCCGTTGCCCCGTCATCACGTGTCGGTACCGCCGCCGGTGCCGCAATCGCGACGGCCCTGGAGACCGGTGCCGCGTTACTCGCGTCCGAACAATTAGGCATCGCGCAGTGGTGTTTCGAGACGACACTGGCTTATGCTAAGCAGCGCAAGCAATTCGGCCGAGCCATCGGTTCCTACCAGGCCATCAAGCATCGGCTTGCGGATCTGTGGGTCGAGCTCAATTCCGTTGCGGCGGCGGCCCGGTGCGCCGCCGACACCTGCGCCCGACAAGACAAGGACGCGTCGGTCGCGGCGGCCGTCGCGCAGGCCTACTGCAGCGGCGCCGCGGTGCACGCCGCCGAGGAATGCGTCCAGCTGCACGGTGGCATCGGGATGACGTGGGAGTATCCGGCGCATCTCTACCTGAAGCGGGCCAAGAGCGACCAGTTGGCGTTCGGCACCGCCTATCGCCACCGCGCCCGGTTGGCCGAACTGGTCGACCTGCCACCGTCTCGCGGGGAGTAACACATGGACAAGCGCACCCTTGGTGACCACCTCGAGGTCTCGGCAATCGGTCTGGGCTGCATGGGCATGAGCCGGGGCTTCGGACCTTCAGGGTCCAAAGCCGACATGATCGCGGTGATCCGCGCCGCGGTCGAGCGTGGAGTGACCTTCTTCGACACTGCGGAAGCATACGGAGACAACGAAGAACTGGTCGGCGAGGCACTCGCGCCGCTGCGCGAACAGGTCGTGATCGCAACAAAATTCGGTTTCGCCTTCGGCGCCGACGGCAACGTCGCGGGCCTGAACAGTCGGCCCGAACACATCAAAGAGGTCGCCGACAATTCGTTGCGCCGGCTGGGCGTGGACACCATCGACCTGCTCTACCAACACCGCGTCGACCCCGAAGTTCCCATCGAGGATGTCGCGGGAACCGTCAGGGAACTGATCGACGGTGGGAAAGTGAAGCACTTCGGGATGTCGGAGGCGTCGGCGCAGACGATTCGCCGTGCCCACGCCGTGCAACCGGTGACGGCGGTGCAAAGCGAGTACTCCCTGTGGTGGCGCGAACCGGAGAGCCCAGAGACTGGGGTGCTGTCCACGCTGGCCGAACTCGGCATCGGTTTCGTGCCCTACAGCCCGCTGGGTAAGGGCTTCCTCACCGGAAGCATCGGCGACAACACGCAATTCGACAAATCCGACATCCGCAACAGCATCCCGCGGTTCGGCGCCGACGTCCGCGAGGCCAACCGCGCCGTGGTCGATCTGCTTCAGAGGATCGCGGACCGCAAAGGCGCGACGCCCGGCCAGATCGCGCTGGCCTGGCTGCTGGCTCAGCGGCCGTGGATCGTGCCGATCCCCGGCACCCGGCGTCTGGACCGGCTGGCGGAGAACCTGGCAGCCGCCGACGTCGAACTGAGCGACGACGACCTCCGTGAAATCGGTGACGCCGCAGCGGGTATCGAGGTGCAGGGCGCGCGTTATCCGGACTTCATGCAGCGGTTGATCGGGCGCTGACCCGGCGCGCCACGTCGCCGTAGCGCTCGAAGCGCTCCCGATCGCCGACCGCGTTGTACAGCACCAGGCGCGTCGCCGTGCCCGCGTATTTGTCCGTCAACGCGTCAGCTAACGCGTCCCACGTCGATTCGGTCGCGAACGCGGCGATGTGGTCGTCGCTGACCTGAGCCGCCATTCCCGGAAAGTCGCCGGCCTTCTGCTTCTCGCGAATCCGGGCAGTTGTGCCCTCGAACCCCGCCTCATCCCAGATGAACGCGTAGTTCGGTGTGCTCCCGTAGAAGCTCATGCTGGCGCGTACGGCCTCTCGTTCCTTGGCGCGTTCTTCATCGGTGTCGCCGACAATCGTCATCACCGGCACGATGACCGCGACGTCCGACGGCGAGCGACCGGCATTCGCCGCACCCTCGGCGATGCTCGGCAACGCGTGCCGATTGATATAGCCCGGCTCGCCGAGCGGATGGATATGCACCCCGTCGGCCACTTCGCCAGCCATCCGCAGCATCCATGGATTCACCGCGGCGATATCGACTTTGGGATCGGGAGCTTCGATGGGGCCCGGACTCCATTGCGGCGTAATGAAATTCAGGTCGTAGAACTCGCCGTGATGATCGAGCTTTCCGGTTCGAAACGCAGAGAAGCAGGCCTTCACGGCGAGCAGGTAGTCACGCAACCGTGGACCGGGCCGCTCGAAGTCCACGCCGTAGCGCCGTACGACGTGAGTGCGCACCTGCGTACCCAAGCCGAGCCGAAAATTTCCGCCGGTCGCTTCCTGCAACTCCCACGCCGTTGCCGCGGTGACGAAGGGACTCCGCGGAAAAGCCACCGCGACGCCGGTGGACAACTCGAGACCCGGCGCCGCCTGCGAGGCCACCGCAGCGTTGAGATACGCCGTGCGACCCGTCTCGGTGAACAGCAGACCCGAGAAGCCGGCGCGCTGCGTTCGGCGGGCCAGGTCGCCGATCCGGCCCAACGGCTGCGGAAGCGTCATCGCGTCGACATGCATGGCGGAACAGTATGCCGCGGTGGATAACGTCGGTGGGCGTCAACCACGCGACGCCGTGCGGAATCTCTCGCGATAGGCCTTCGGCGAGACGCCGAGGTGGTCGACGAACACGCGCCGGAGGCTTTCGGGGCTGCCGAAGCCTGCCACGCGCGCAGTGTCGGCGACGCTGCGGCCGGCGTCGAGTGCGGCGCGGGCGGCATCGATGCGCACCATTTCGACGTAGCGGGCTGGTGTCGTGCCGAGTTCCGACTGAAAAAGTCGAGTCAGTTGCCGCGCACTCAAGGATGCCCGCGTGGCAAGAGTAGTCACGCTGTGATCTGCCGCGGGGGTGGCCGAAATTGTGTCAGTGACCTTGCGCAATGGGGACTGCGGCGGAAGGGCGGTCTCGACCAGCACCGAGAATTGCGATTGGCCACCCGCTCGCTTGAGATACACGACCAGCCATCGGGCCACCGAACGGACCAGCTCGATGCCGTGATCCATTTCGACCAACGCCAGCGCCAGGTCGATGCCCGACGACACCCCGGCCGAGGTGAAGACATCGCCGTCGCGGACGAAGATTGCGTCCGGCTCGACGGTGATGTCGGGGAACGCCCGCGCAAACAACCCGACATCATGCCAATGGGTGGTGGCGCGCCGCCCGTCGAGGAGGCCGGCCTGCGCCAGGACGAACGACCCCGTGCAGATCGAGGCCAGCCGCCGGGTCCGGCCCGCGATGGACTTGACCGCCTCGACGAGCTCGGGATCAATCGCCCGCCTGGGCAAGTTGTCGCTGCCGGCCACCATGACCGTATCGGCGGACTTGATTGACGCAATCGCGTCGGTGACCCCCAACCGCGTCCCGATCGAGGTTGTGACGTCGCGACCATCCACCGACGCGATTGTCAGCCGATAGTCCGCGCCGAAGCGGTTGGCTTCCGCGAACACCTCACCCGCTCCCGCGACGTCCAACATGGTCACGTCGTCGAAGACGACGATAACCACGACCCGCGACCGCGCGCCGGCTTCAGCCACCGGCTCATTGTGTCGCAATTTGTGGGAAAAGCGGCTGGAACGACTCCGGTGGGATAGCGGCGTAAGGCCGCAAAATGAGCCTACGAGAAGGAAGGAACCATCATGACCGTCGAGTCCATCGAAACCGTTGCCGGCATCCGCGTACCCGATAGCGCGCTGGCGCGGGAAGTCACCGAGTTCATTCGTGATGTCGAAGACGACCTGCTGTTCAACCATTCCCGGCGGGTGTTCTTCTTCGGGGCACTGCAGGGCTTGCGCCGCGGATTGCAACCGGATCTGGAGTTGCTCTACGTCGGAGCGATGTTTCACGACCTCGGGCTGACCGAGCGCTACCGCACCTCCACCATCCGCTTCGAGGTAGACGGTGCCGATGCGGCACGCGACTTCTTGACGGGGCACGGCGTTGACGACGCCGACGCCGACAAGGTCTGGCTCGGTATCGCCCTGCACACCACGCCGGGGGTGCCCGAGTTCATGGCACCCGAAACCGCGTTGGTTCAAGCGGGTGTCGAAGTCGATGTGCTGGGCCTCGGCCGCAGTGACCTCGCTCCGGAAGTCCAGGCCGCGGTGACCGCCGCCCACCCGCGTCCCGATTTCAAGAACCGCATCCTGGCGGCTTTCACCGGCGGCATGAAGCACCGCCCGCAAACCACCTACGGCACCATGAACGCCGACGTGCTCGAGCGCTTCGACCCCACCTTCGCGCGCGACAACATGGTCGAGCACATCCTCAACAGCACCTGGCCGGAATAGCAGAACGGAGTAGGCAAATGGATATCTACGAAGGCCTGTACACCACCAGGATGATGCGGCGGTTGCGACCGGATCCGATTCCGTTGGACACGCAGGCCCGCATCCTGGATGCCGCCGTTCGTGCTCCCAATGGGGGTAACACCCAACGCTGGCACTTCGTGGCCGTCGATGATCCGGAACTCCTCCGCGAGTTCGCCGGGCTGTTTCGACAGGCCCGCGCTTTGGAATACGAGAAGTTCAAGACGGGAACGGGACCGATGGTGGCCCCAGCCCCGGGTATGGATCACGGCGCGCACGCCGAAACCATGAACCGAATGAAAGGCTCGGGGGACTACCTGGCCGACCACTTCGAGGAAATCCCCCTGTTGCTCTTCGTATTCGCCATCGACGACCTCGGCGGTGCCAACATCTACCCGGCGATTTGGAGTGCTTTGCTCGCTGCGCGCGCCGAGGGCGTCGGCGGCGTCATAACGATGGTGCTCCGCAATTTTGCGGACAAGGTGAACGAGTTACTGGGTGTGCCCGTCGAGGAGGGCTGGACGATGTCGGCCATGCTGGCCCTCGGCTATCCGCTGGGCAAGTGGGGTGTAGCGGCCAATCGCCGTCCCGTGCACGAGGTTTCATCCCGAAACGGCTGGGGCAAACCGTTCGGGGTCGAGGTACCGCAGCCGCTGTGGCCGCATCAAGATCACACAGCGACCGGTCTGGCCGCGGCTGGCTGAATCGCCGCCCTCGTGTCGGTCCGGCTTGCCCCCTCGCCGCTGCGCGGCTGGAGGAACCCCCACGTCATCGCGCTGTCGCGCTCTGCATCGTCGCCGGTGGCTAGCCCAGGTTCGCTCCGAAGACCTCGCGCATTGCCGCCCAGTGCTGCTCGGCGGCATCGGCGTCATAGGACCGGTTGTCCGGCACGGCGTAGCCGTGCCCGGCGGCATAGGTTTCGATTTTGTGCTCGACGCCGGCCGCGGTCAGGGCCTTCTCTAGCTGCTCGGCGTGGTCGTCGGTGAACGACGCATCGTTCGCCGCCCCACCCACATAGACGACGGCCTGAATCTGGTCGGCCCGCAGATGCGGGCTGTCGCTGCCGTCAGTGACCAACCCACCGCCGTGGAACGACGCCGCGGCCGCCACCCGGTCCGGAACAAGCCCGGCGACCGTCAACGCCGCGCGACCGCCCATGCAGTAACCGGTGATGCCGAACGTGGTGCCGCTGACCTCGGGCCGAGCACTCAGGTAGTCGAAGTACGCGTTCGCATCCGATGCCCATTTGTCCGGGCTGATGCTGCCGATGAATGACATCAGGCGCTTGCGCTCGTTGTCGTCGGTGAACGCGGTCTGCATGTCGAATGGCGCCCAGTCGCCTTGTCGGTAGTACACGTCGGGCAGCAGCACCGCGTACCCGGAATCGGCCAGCTCAGCGGCCATGTCGAAGAAGGTCTGTCTGGTCCCGCCGGCGTCGGGAATCATGACCACGCCCGGCCAGGGTCCTTGTCCCTCGGGGGTGAAGAGGCGGACGGGGCAGGAGCCATCGGGGGTGATGATGGAGTCGCTGATATTCGGCATGCCATCCGTTCTACCCCCCGGCTCTGGACGTATGGTGAACGCGTGCCGATCGCGACGCCGTACGAGGATCTATTGCGTCTGGTGCTCGAGCAGGGCACAGCCAAATCCGACCGCACCGGCACCGGTACCCGCAGTTTGTTCGGCCATCAGATGCGGTTCGACCTGTCGGCGGGTTTCCCGTTGATCACCACCAAAAAGGTGCATCTGAAGTCGGTGGTGTACGAGCTGCTGTGGTTTTTGCGCGGTGACTCCAACGTCGGCTGGCTGCGGGAGCACGGGGTCACGATCTGGGACGAATGGGCAAGCGACACTGGTGATCTCGGTCCGGTGTACGGGGTGCAGTGGCGATCGTGGCCCACCCCGTCCGGCAATCACGTCGACCAGATCACCGCGGCGCTGAACCTGCTGCGGACCGATCCGGATTCGCGACGCATCATCGTGTCGGCCTGGAATGTCGGGGAGATCCCGCAGATGGCGCTGGCGCCGTGCCATGCGCTGTTCCAGTTCTACGTGGCCGACGGCCGGCTCAGCTGCCAGCTCTACCAGCGCAGCGCCGATCTGTTCCTGGGCGTGCCGTTCAATATCGCCAGTTATGCGCTGCTGACCCACATGATGGCCGCGCAGTCCGGCCTGGGCGTCGGCGACTTCGTCTGGACGGGCGGCGACTGCCACATCTACG
>DASXJI010000433.1:0-6946 GCA_036497495.1 Mycobacterium sp. | reverse complement strand
CGCGAGCGTCACGATGCCCTCGCCGGGGCGGCTCTTCGATGCCCGCTTTTCGACGATGACAGTCTCGGCATACAACGTGTCACCGTGGAAAAGCGGTTTGGGGAAAGCGATTTCAGAGAATCCGAGGTTGCCGACAATAGTTCCCTGAGTCAGCTGCGCGACCGACAACCCGACCAGGGTAGACAAGGTGAACATCGAGTTCACCAGCCGCTGGTTGAACGGCGGCAGCGCGTCGGAGAATGCGGCATCCAGGTGCAGCGCCTGAGTGTTCATCGTCAACGTCGTGAACAACACGTTGTCGGCCTCGGTGATGGTCCGCCCCGGACGATGCAGGTATCGCACGCCGGTTTCGAATTCTTCGAACCACAGCCCGCGCTGAACGACCTCGCGTAACGGCTGCTCACCATTCGTCACAAGCTCACCGTTCGTCTCGTTCCGGTCGCTCGCTGCCGCCCGTTCCGCTCACTCGACTTCACAAGCCCACCTCGCGGGCGATCAGCATCAGCTGCACTTCCGTCGTCCCCTCACCGATCTCGAGAATCTTGCTGTCCCGGTAATGCCGGGCAACAGTGAATTCATTCATAAACCCGTAACCGCCGTGAATCTGGGTGGCGTCTCGGGCGTTGTCCATGGCCGCCTCGCTGGCGACCAGCTTGGCGATCGCGGCTTGCTTTTTGAACGGCTTACCGGCCAGCATCAGCGCCGCGGCGTCGTAGTAGGCGGTGCGGGCGGTGTGGGCGCGGGCTTCCATGCGCGCAATGGTGAACGCGATGGACTGGTACCTGCCGATCGCCTGCCCGAATGCCTCGCGTTCCCGCGCGTACTTGACGCTCTCGTCGACGCATCCCTGCGCGGCGCCGGTGGAAAGCGCGGCGATCGCGATGCGGCCCTCGTCAAGGATGCGCAGGAAGTTGGCGTAGCCGCGGCCGCGTTCGCCGAGCAGATTCTCTTCGGGTACCCGCACGTCGTCGAAGCTCAGCGGATGGGTGTCCGAGGCGTTCCACCCGACCTTGTCGTACGCGGGTTCCGCGGTGAATCCCGGCGCCGGCACCGGAATCAGGATCGACGAGATCTCTTTCTTACCGTCGCGCTCGCCGGTCACGGACGTGACGGTGACCAGCTTGGTGATGTCGGTGCCGGAGTTCGTGATGAACTGCTTGGAACCGTTGATCACCCATTGGCCGTCGTCGAGTTGTGCGGTGGTCTTGGTCGCGCCGGCGTCGGTGCCGCCGCCCGGCTCGGTCAAGCCGAACGCGCCCAGGGCACGTCCACTGGCCAACTGCGGCAACCATTCCCGCTTCTGGGCGTCGTTGCCGAACCGGTAGACGGGCATCGCGCCCAGCGAGACGCCGGCCTCGAGGGTGATCGCCACGCTCTGGTCGACCTTGCCCAGTTCCTCCAGCGCCAGGCACAGTGCGAAGTAGTCGCCGCCCATACCGCCCCACTCTTCGGGGAACGGCAGCCCGAACAAGCCCATCTCGGCCATGCCGGCGACCACTTCGTACGGGAAGGAGTGCTCGGCGTCATGCTTGGCGGCTACCGGGGCGACCACGCTCTGGGCGAAGTCGCGGACGGTCTTGGCCAACTGTTGGTATTCGTCCGGGAGCGTCCCGGTCGACAAGAAATCACTCATGATCCTTCGATTCTGTGGTTGTTTTCGCGGCAATCCGGGCCAACGGCTGACCCACCTTGACTTGGTCGCCCACGGCGACGAAGAGCTCGACCACACCCGCTACGGGTGCCCTCATCGCGTGCTCCATCTTCATCGCTTCGACCGTGACGACAACCGCGCCCGCCCCGACCTCAGCACCGTCGGTGACGCTGACGGCGACAACCGCGCCAGGCATGGGGCTGATCAATTCGGCGTCGCCGCTGTGCTCTTCGTCCTCGCGCACCGGCGCTTCGCGCACCTCCTCGAGCACCGCGAAGATGCCGTCGCCGGCCAGCCAGACCTTGCTGTCCGCCACCGCAGCCGTGTACTGGGCGCGCAGCCCGTCAAGAGTCATTATCAGCTGGTCGCCGGTCAAAGCGGCTTGCAGCGAACGGGATTCGCCGTCTTCGACGCGGACTTCGGCAGCATCCGGCGCGCCGGAGATGTGAACGTGGTCGGTGCGTTCCCCGGCCCGCATCCGGATGCTGACCGGCGCTCGGCGCCCGACTCGCCACCCGGTCGGCACCTCCCACAGGTCGGCACCGGGGCCCGGGAAGGATCGCAACCAGCGGAAGGCCGCCGCGGCGATGAACTGGTCGTCAGCGGGCGCTGCGGCGACGAAATCGCCGGCGCGACGGTCCAATAGTCCGGTGTCGAGCCGGCCGGCGACGACATCGGGATCGGTCAGCAGAAACCGGGTGAACTCGATATTGGTGACCACCCCGAGCACGGCGGTGTCGGCCAACGCCCGATCCAGGGTTCGCAGCGCGGCGGCCCGATCCGGGCCGTGCGCGATGACTTTGGCCAGCATCGGGTCGTAGTCGCTGCCGACGACCATCCCCGCCGACAAGCCCGAATCAACCCGCACGCCCGGCGCATCGGGTTCCACCACGGCCAGCACATCGCCACCGGTGGGCAGGAAGCCCTGCGCCGGATCCTCGGCGTAGACCCGCGCTTCGATCGCGTGGCCCCGCAAGGCAATATCAGCCTGACTCACGGTCAACTTCTCCCCCGCCGCGATCCGGACCTGCCACTCGACGAGATCCCATCCGGTGACCAGCTCAGTGACCGGGTGCTCGACCTGGAGCCGGGTGTTCATCTCCATGAAGAAGAACTCGTCGGGCCGGTCGGCCGAGACGATGAACTCCACCGTGCCCGCGCCGGTGTAGTCGACGCTGCGAGCGGTATCACATGCGGCGGCGCCGATTCGGGCCCGCGTTTCGGCGTCGAGCAGCGGTGACGGCGCCTCCTCGATGACCTTCTGATGTCGGCGCTGCAGGCTGCACTCCCGCTCGCCGAAGTGCACGACGTTGCCGTACGTGTCGGCGAGTACCTGAACCTCGATGTGCCTGGGACGCAGCACAAATCGCTCCAGGAACAGGGTGTCGTCGCCGAAGGCGGCGGCCGATTCCCGACGGGCGCTGACCAGCGCGGCGGCCAGGTCAGCCGACTGCTCGACCATGCGCATACCTTTGCCACCGCCGCCGGCGGATGGCTTGACGAGAACCGGGTAGCCGATCTCGTCCGCGGCCTCGATCAACTCCTGGTCGTTCAGGCCAGGCCGCGCGATCCCGGGAACCACCGGCACGCCAAAGGCTGACACGGCGCCCTTGGCCGCAATCTTGTCGCCCATGGTCTGGATGGCGCCCACCGGCGGCCCGATGAACGTCACGCCCGCCGCAGCCAGGGCCGCCGCGAAATCGGCGTTCTCCGAGAGGAACCCGTAACCAGGGTGAACAGCCTGAGCTCCGGTGCGCACGGCCGCGTCGACGATAGCAGCGATGTTCAGGTAACTGTCGCGTGCGGGGGCCGGACCGATTGCGACCGCGACGTCCGCCGACGCGACGTGAAGCGCGTTAACGTCGGCGTCGCTGTACACCGCGACCGACCGGATCCCCATCTCCTTGAGTGTGCGAATCACCCGGACGGCGATCTCGCCCCGGTTGGCTACAAGAACAGTACGCAGTTCTCCCATACCCATGTCTCTCTACATCCGGAAGACGCCGTATGACACCGGGTCGACCGGCGCAGTGGATATCACCGAGAGCGCAAGTCCAACAACGGTTCTGGTGTCAGCAGGATCGATCACGCCGTCGTCCCACAGCCGCGCGGTCGAATAATACGGATTGCCCTGGTGTTCGTACTGCGCACGAATCGGCGCCTTCACCGCTTCCTCCTCCTCGGCGGTCATCTCTCCGCGCACTGTTGCCAGCACCGACGCGGCTTGCTCGCCGCCCATCACCGAAATCCGGGCGTTGGGCCACATCCACAGGAAACGGGGCGAATACGCCCGGCCGCACATCGAGTAGTTGCCCGCGCCATAGGACCCGCCGATGATGACCGTGAGCTTGGGCACCCGCGCGCAGGCCACCGCGGTCACCATTTTGGCCCCGTGTTTGGCGATGCCGCCGGCCTCGTAGTCGCGGCCCACCATGAATCCGGAGATGTTCTGCAAGAACAGCAGCGGCACCATCCGCTTGTCACAGAGCTCAATGAAATGCGCACCCTTGACGGCGGATTCGGAGAACAGCACCCCGTTGTTGGCGACGATCCCGACCGGGTGGCCGTGGATGTGGGCGAATCCGGTGACCAGGGTGCTGCCGTATTCGGATTTGAATTCAACGAATTCCCCGCCGTCGACGAGTCGGGTGATGACGTTGTGCACATCGTAGGGAATCCGGGGGTCGACGGGGACTAGGTCGTACAGCTCTGATTGATCGGCAATCGGATCAACCGTGGGCGACACATCCCAGATCCGCGGCTCGCGCGGCCCCAGCGTCGAGACGATGCGCCGGAGGATGCGCAGCGCGTCGCGGTCGTCGTGGGCGAGATGATCGGTGACACCGGAGATCTTGGAATGCAGTTCTCCGCCACCAAGATCCTCGGCCGATACGACTTCCCCGGTGGCCGCCTTCACGAGCGGCGGGCCGCCAAGAAAGATGGTGCCCTGGTTGCGAACGATCACTGCCTCGTCGCTCATGGCGGGAACGTAGGCACCGCCGGCTGTGCACGATCCCAACACCGCTGCAATCTGCGGGATGCCCTGCGCGCTGAGATTGGCCTGGTTGTAGAAGATCCGGCCGAAGTGATCGCGGTCGGGGAAGACCTCGTCTTGGCGGGGCAGGAAGGCGCCCCCGGAGTCGACCAGATAAATGCAGGGCAGCCGGTTCTGGCTGGCGATCTCCTGAGCGCGCAGGTGCTTTTTAACGGTAATCGGGTAGTACGTGCCGCCTTTGACCGTCGCATCGTTGGCCACGATCATGCATTCGCGGCCCGAGATCCTGCCGATGCCGGTGATGATGCCGGCCCCGGGGCATTCGCCGTCGTACATCCCGTCGGCCGCGAGCGGGGCGATTTCGAGCAACGGGCTACCGGGGTCGAGCAGTCCGTCGACGCGATCGCGGGGCAGCAGCTTGCCTCGGTCGACATGGCGGGCCCGGGAGCGTTCCGAACCACCCAGCGCGGCCGTGGCCAGCTTGTCGCGCAACTGTGTGACGAGCGTGGTATGCGCGTCGCGGTTTTCCGCCGGAGAGGTCATTGGTTGCAGGCCAGTTTCGGTTAATGGTCACTAACTCGTGCTATGTTAGTGGTGATTAACCGAAGTGTCTAGGGAGGCGCGATGGCAGCGTCCGCTCCGGTCGAGCGTAATGACGACGCCCCAGCACCGAACCCCCGCAGCCGACGCAAATCGGACCGCCGGCTGCAACTGCTGGCCGCCGCGGAGCGGCTGTTCGCCGAGCGCGGGTTTCTGGCGGTGCGGCTTGAAGACATCGGCGCCGCAGCGGGGGTCAGCGGCCCGGCGATCTACCGGCATTTCCCCAACAAGGAGTCGCTGCTCGTTGAACTGCTGGTGGGCATCAGCACTCGCCTACTCGACGGCGCCCGCGGGGTCCGATCCGATCAGACCGATGCTGCCGCGGCGCTGAACGGCTTGATCGACTTTCACCTCGACTTCGCGCTGGGTGAGCCCGACCTCATCCGGATTCAGGATCGCGACCTCGCCTATCTGCCGACCGCCGCCGAACGCCAGGTGCGCCGCGCCCAGCGCCAATACGTCGAGGTGTGGGTGGGCGTACTGCGCGAACTCGAGCCCGGACTTGCCGAAACCGATGCCCGGCTGATGGCGCACGCCGCCTTCGGTTTGCTCAACTCCACTCCGCACAGTCTGAAGCCGGCCGACGGCAAGGCTGCGCGCGCGGCGCGGTCACGTGCGGTGATGCGGGAGATGACCGTCGCCGCCCTGACCGTTGGCGTCGCGCCGGAATGACGAGCAGTTACCACTGTTCACCGGACTTTTCGGCGCCGACGGTTGTGCTGCAGGTACCCTGCAGAAATGAGGTGGGCATGAGCGATCGACGTCATCCCGATCACACCCGTTCACCCCAAGAGCGGACCGAACAAACGCAACGACTGCGTCAGCCTTACCCGTCGTACAACGACCCGGCTTACAGCGGTCAGACGTTCTATTCGCCCCCTAACCACGGCTCGCCGCCCGACCCGAACGCCACGCACCCGACCGAGAAGCTGCCCCAGTACTGGTTGCAAGGTCAGCCTTCGCCGGTTCAGTCACCGGATGAACCCGAGCCTGGACGACCGAAAGCGCCACGCTGGCTCTGGATCGGTGCGGCCGCGGCGGTGGTTCTGGTTACCGCATTGGTCATCGCCCTGGTGATCGCCAACGGCACGGCCAGAAGGCAAACGGCGGTACCCGCACTGCCCGAGTCGCCGAGTTCGCAGCAGCCGGTGCCGAAGACGTCGACATCGCCATCACCGTCGGCGAGCGCACCCGGCCCGGCCACCACCGAGCCCAGCCAGCCGGCCAATGCCAGCGCGATGCAGACCGTGGTCTACAACGTCAGCGGCGACGGCCGCGCCATCAGCATCACCTACGTCGACAACGACGGGATGATGCAGACCGAGTTCAACGTCGGGTTGCCGTGGACCAAGGAAGTCAGCCTGCCCGAGTCCGGCAGCAAGACGCCGAACGTCACCATCGTGAATATCGGGCACGACGTCACGTGCTCGGTGACGGTGGACGGAGTCGAGATCAACCAGCGGAGCGGCGTTGGCCTGACGATCTGCAACGGGTCGGGCTAGTCGGGCTCAGTCAACTTCTGTCGCCGGAATCCGCTGCGGGGCACGCACAATCAGCAAGATCAGCAACCCAACCACCATCACCAGGCACAGGCCGCCCATGCCGGCACGGACGGCCCCAAAAACGTCGACGAACACCGAAAACAGCCACGGCGCCACGAACGACACCGCACGCCCGGTCATCGTGTAGAGGCCGAAGGC
>DASXJI010000432.1:0-1620 GCA_036497495.1 Mycobacterium sp. | reverse complement strand
GAGCGTTGCGTAACCAGTCCTTGAAGGGTGTCAGTGCAGGTCACAAGTATCGGCCACGCCGGCTTTCGGATCGATACTCCGGCCGGCAGCATTCTGTGCGACCCCTGGGTCAACCCGGCCTACTTCGCATCGTGGTTCCCGTTCCCGGACAACAGCCGGCTGGACTGGGACGCGCTGGGCGACTGCGACTATCTGTACGTCTCCCATCTGCACAAGGACCACTTCGACGCCAAGCTGCTGGCCGAGCACGTCAACAAGGACGCCACCGTCCTGCTGCCGGACTATCCGGTGCCAGACCTGAAAAACGCCGTGCAGATGCTGGGCTTTCACCGCTTCTTCGAGACCACCGATTCGGTGAAGCACCGGCTCAGCGGTCCGAAGGGCGAGCTGGACCTCATGATCATCGCGCTGCGCGCACCCGCCGACGGTCCGATCGGCGATTCGGCGCTGGTGGTCTCCGACGGCGTCACGACCGCCTTCAACATGAACGACGCCCGGCCGGTGGATCTCGACGTGCTGACGAACGAGTTCGGTCACGTCGACGTGCACCTGCTGCAGTACTCCGGTGCGATCTGGTACCCGATGGTCTACGACATGCCGGAGCGCGCCAAGGAGACGTTCGGTATTCAGAAGCGGCAACGCCAGATGGACCGGGCCCGCCAGTACATCGCGCAGGTCGGGGCGACCTGGGTGGTCCCGTCGGCAGGACCGCCGTGCTTCCTGGACCCCGGGCTGCGCGACCTCAACGACGACCACGGGGATCCGGCCAACATCTTCCCCGACCAGATGGTGTTCCTCGACCAGATGCGTGCCAACGGCCTCCACCGAGGCCTGCTGATGATTCCCGGGTCGACGGCTGAATTCTCTGGCGCACACCTTGATTCGCACCAGCATCCGCTGCCTACCGAAGAAGTCGAGGCCATCTTCACCACCGGCAAGGCGGACTACATCGCCGACTATGCCGCCCGGATGGAACCGGTGCTGGCGGTGGAGAAGGCCGACTGGGCGCCCGCGACCGGCGAATCGCTGCTCGAGCCGCTGCGGACGGTATTCGAGCCGATCATGCTGGCCGGCGACGAGATCTGCGACGGCATCGGCTACCCGGTCGAGCTTGTGATGGGCTCACAGCAGGTAGTGCTCGACTTTCCCAAACGAACTGTGCGAGAAGCCATTCCTGATGAAAAGTTCCGCTACGGGTTCGCTATTCCGGCCGAGCTGGTGCGCACCGTACTGCGCGACAACGAGCCGGACTGGGTCAACACCATCTTCCTGTCGACCCGGTTCAGGGCTTGGCGGGTCGGTGGTTACAACGAGTACCTGTACACATTCTTCAAGTGCCTCACCGACGAGCGGATCGCCTACGCCGACGGCTGGTTCGCCGAAACGCACGACGATGCCGCATCAGTCACGATGGCCGGCTGGGAGATTCAGCGGCGATGCCCGCATCTGAAGGCCGACCTGTCCAAGTTCGGCGTGGTGGAAGGCAACACCTTGACCTGCAACCTGCACGGCTGGCAGTGGAACCTGGAGAACGGCCGCTGCCTCACCGCCCGCGGTCACCAGCTTCGGAGTTCGCGGGCATGAGCGCACCGAACTCCGACGGCTCCTATGACGATGGCC
>DASXJI010000431.1:0-4113 GCA_036497495.1 Mycobacterium sp. | reverse complement strand
CATCTTCAGATGCGAGTGGATGCTGGCCGGTCCGACGCGAATGAACAAGTGCTTGCCCCTGCTGCACACCTCGTCGACGACGTGACCGCTCAGGTCGACCGTGGCATAGCGGGGGACCCGGACATCGCAGCGGGTCAGCGTGCGACCGACCAACGCTTTCCGCAGTGCCTCTGCGGTGCGAAAAACGGTGTCACCCTCGGGCATCGGCTACCGCAGCCGCAGTCCGCGCGGAGTCCGGGCGAATCCGGAGTCAGTCAGGGCCGCAACCACCGTCGACGAGACGTGCGGCGCCAACACCGGCGCGCTGTTGATGCGCTCGATGAGGATGGAGTTGACCCGCCCGCCGGAGACCAGGTCCGCGAGTGCGACCGCGGCGGCGTGGTTGGCTTCGGAGTCGTCGTCGGCGAAGCTCAGCAAGGACTTCCCGCCGCGTTCGAGGAACCACACCAGTTCGCCGTCGACCAGCACGACGAGCGCTCCGGCCTTACGGCCGGGCCGGGCCCCGCTGTCGCCGTCCGGTGAGCGCGACGGCCAGGCCAACGCCGCGCCGTAGGGGTTCGCCGGGTCAGCGGCAGCCAGCACCACCGCCCGGTACTCCGGCCGTTCGGGGTCTACACCATCGAGGTAGCTGCGCAGCCGGTCGACCGTGGACGCGACCGCGAACTGGGCGCCGCCCAACGACTCCACGAAATAGCCGCGCTGACAGCGGCCGGCATCCTCGAAAGCGGTCAGCACCTTGTACAGCGCGGCGAAGCCGCCCGGCACCCCCTCCGCCGTTACCGCGCCACGGGTCAGCACCCCGTGCCGGCTCAGCAGCAGCTCCGCCTGATGATGGGCCCGCACGGTGGAATCCGGTTCGGGCGTCGGCAGCGCCGACCAGCGGCCGGCCACCGTGGGATCGGCGCCCCGCGACTGCGCATGCGCAACGCTGTAGCGGCTCAGGCGCGGCGGGCGCCTGCCGCGTCCCTGCCGGTGGGCCGGAGCCGATCGCCTACGCGCGCCCGCGCCACCCGACAGCATCGCGCGCACCGGCGCGAACGTGTCGCCGGTGACCCATCCGGCCCAAATCAATTCCCGCAGGGCTACTTTGAGCTCGGCTTCGCCGACTCCGTCATGGCTGAGCTGTCGAAAGAAGAACGCGCCACCCCCGGCCAGCATGTCCAAGATCGCGTGATGCGTCGCGGTGAACTCGATCTCCGATCCGGCGGCCAGGGTCAACGGCGCCGAATCTGCGGTGTGGAACGCCACCCAGCCGTCGCTGCCGGAGATCGTGCCCGATCCTGACCACATCACCTCGCCGGAGGCCAGCAGTTCGTCGAGCATTGCGGGGGAGTAGTCGCGCACCCGCGGCGTCAGCACCAGCGATTCGACAGCCGACGCCGGCAGTGGGACGCCGGCGAGTTGATCGATGACGGCCGCCAGACCGTCCACGCCGGAGTTTGCGGCCGACCCGTCGCCGGTGCCCACGCCATGCCAGGCCGGCAGGAAACGTGCGTAGGCGCTGGTGCGGACCGGCTCGACTTGGGCGCGCAGCGCCGCCAGCGATCTGCGCCGCAGGATCCGCAAGACGTCGGCGTCACACCACTGGTCGCCGGTCGCCTCGGTGGAGAACTCGCCGCGGACCAGTCGCCCGTCGGCGGCCAGCCTGCCCAACACGTCGGCCGCGACGCGCAGCCCAAGCCCGAACCGGGCGGCGACGTCGGCCGTGGTGAACGGCGCGTGGGTACGGGCGAATCGGCCCAGCAGTTCGCCGAGCGGATCGGCGACGGCCTCGGTGAAGCTGGCCGGAACGCCGACCGGCACGGCGACCCCGACGCCGTCGCGCAGCCGGCCGATGTCCTCGATCGCCACCCACCAGCTGCGCCCGCCGAACGAAACCGGTAGCGCACGCTTGGCGGCGAACAACGCTTCCAGCCAGCCACCGACGTCAGCACCGCCGGCGCGTTCGGCGACCTCGTCGGCGGTCAGCGGGCCGAGCAGCCGCAGCAGATCGGCGACCGCTTCGGCATCGCGGGCCGCCCGCTCTGCCGAGAGGTGCTGCAACTGCCGGCCGGTGGCCGCGACAACGTCGGGGTCGAGCAGTTCGCGGAGCTCGACTCGGCCGAGCAACTCGGCCAGCAGCGTGGGGTCCAGCGACAGCGCGGCGGCGCGGCGTTCGGCCAGCGGGCTGTCGCCCTCATACATGAATGCCCCGACGTAGCCGAACAACAGCGACGCCGCGAACGGCGAAGGCGTCGCGGTCTCGGTTTCCAGCACGCGAATCTTTCGCGCGGCGATGTCGGTCATCAGCCGGGCGAGCGTCGGCACGTCGTAGACGTCCTGCAGGCACTCGCGCACCGCTTCCAGCACGATCGGGAAGTCCGGGTATTTGCGGGCCACGTCGAGCAGCTGGGCGGCGCGCTGACGCTGGTGCCACAGCGGCGACCGGCGGCCGGGGTGTCGTCGCGGCAGCAGCAGGGCCCGCGCGGCGCATTCCCGGAACCGCGAGGCGAACAGCGCCGAACCGCCCACCTCCGTGGTGACGATCGGGTCGATCTCATCGGCATCGAAGACGAACAGCTCAGCACCCGGCGGCGCGTCGCCGGAGTCGGTTCCGGACTCCGAAATGGTGTCGGGCAGCCGCACCACGATGCCGTCGTCCGAGGCGGTCGGTTTCTCGTCGATGCCGTAGCGGTCACGCAGCCGACGGCCCACCGCCAGCGCCAGCGGACCGTGCACCCGTAGGCCGTAAGGAGAGTGCAGGATCACCCGCCAGTCGCCCAGCTCGTCCCGAAACCGCTCGACCAGCAACGTGGTGTCGGAGGGCACCACGTTGGTGGCGGTGCGCTGGTCGTCCAGCAGCCGCCACAGGTTCTCGGTGGCGTACTCATTGAATCCCAGTTCAGCGCAACGGCTTTCGAACGCATTGCGGTCCAGTCCGGCCAGCTCGCCGGTGAACTGACCGACCGCACGGCCGAGTTCGGCGGGGCGGCCCGAAGCGTCGCCGCGCCAGAACGGAAGCCGGGCGGGCTCGCCTGGGGCCGGTATGACCAGCACACGGTCGTGGGTGATCTCGGTGATTCGCCAACTGGTGGCGCCCAGCGCGATGACATCACCAGGCCGCGATTCGTAGACCATTTCCTCATCGAGTTCGCCTACCCGGGATGGGGTTTCGGAGTCGGTGGCCAGGTAGACGGTGAACAGGCCGCGGTCCGGGATGGCGCCACCGGAAGTCACCGCGAGGCGCTGCGCGCCGGGCCGCGCCGTCACCGTGCCGTTGTCGCGGTCGTACACCAGCCGTGGCCGCAGCTCGGCGAATTCGGTTGACGGGTACTTGCCGGAGAGCAGATCCAGGGTGGCCTCGAATGCGCTACGCGGCAGCGTCGCAAACGGTGCACTGCGCCGTACGGTGTCGAACCAGCGGTCGACGTCCAGTGGATCCAACGCGGCCGCGGCGACGGTGTGCTGGGCCAGGATGTCGAGCGGGTTCATCGGCACCCGCATCGTCTCGATCTGGCCGGTGAGCATGCGCTGCACCGTCACCGCACATCCGATCAAGTCGGTGCGGTGTTTGGGAAACAGCACCCCTTGGGAGATCTCGCCGACCTGATGTCCGGCCCGCCCGATGCGCTGCAGTCCGCTGGCCACCGACGGCGGTGCTTCCACCTGAATCACCAGGTCGACCGCGCCCATGTCGATACCCAATTCCAGGCTCGAGGTCGCCACGACCGCCTTGAGCCGCCCGGATTTCAGGTCCTCTTCGACGATGGCGCGCTGTTCCTTGCTGACCGAGCCGTGATGGGCACGGGCCAACGGGGACGTCGGGTGGCGACCCGCTGCGCCCGGCTCCGCACCGCTTGCGATCGCCA
Organism: Mycobacterium sp.; assembly: GCA_036497495.1. Classification (GTDB taxonomy): domain Bacteria; phylum Actinomycetota; class Actinomycetes; order Mycobacteriales; family Mycobacteriaceae; genus Mycobacterium. The sequence goes on along the minus strand of DASXJI010000431.1, from coordinate 265 downwards.
CGGTTGGGGCGCCGTAGGTTTGGCCGCTGCCCAGCAAGTGTGCGGGGGCGCCGCCGGCAACCTTCGGGTTGGCGCCGGACGGGAAGGCTTGATTGCCCGTGCGTTCGGCGTGAATCTCGTTGAGCCGGGCGGTCAGTCGCTCAGCCAGCCGCCGCGAGTTGGCGAACACGATCGTCGAGTTGTGCGATTCGACGAGGTCCACCAGTTGCGCCTCGACATCGGGCCAGATGCTGTTGTTGGCCAGGTTGGCCATATCGGGGACCGG